>CAZUAM010000186.1:0-11211 GCA_964618095.1 uncultured Planctomycetaceae bacterium
TGTGCCCGAGGGACTCTGGAAGCGCTGCCCCGGTTGCCAGGCGACTATCTTCCGCAAGGAGGCGGAAAGGCGGCTGGGAGTCTGCCCGGAATGCGATTACCACTGGCACGTCCCCGCCCAGGAGCGCATCGGCCAGGTGCTGGATGAAGGCACGTTCGAAGAGTGGGACGCCAATCTCGAACCGGCCGACCCCCTGGAGTTCGTCGATAGAATCCCCTATCAGGAGCGACTGAGGGAAGAACAGCAGCGGACCGGGCTGCGGGACGCGGCCGTGGTCGGAACCGGCAATATCCGGGCCCGACGCGTGGCCTTCGGAGTGACCGACTCGTCGTTCATTATGGGCAGCATGGGCTCGGTGGTAGGCGAGAAGCTCACGCGCACGATCGAGCGTGCCACGGAAGGCCAGTTGCCGCTGATCATCATCTCCGGCTCCGGCGGCGGCGCCCGAATGCACGAAGGCGTGCTCTCGCTGATGCAAATGGCCAAGGTCTCCGCCGCCTTGGCCCGATTCGACCAGGCCGGCGGACTGTTCATCTCCGTGTTGACCAACCCGACAATGGGCGGCGTGGCCGCCAGCTTCGCCTCCCTGGGCGACGTGGTCTTCGCCGAGCCCAAGGCACTGATCGGTTTCGCCGGCCCGCGGACCATCAAGGCCACCATCCGCATGGAACTGCCCAAGGGCTTCCAAACCAGCGAATTCCTCCTGGAACACGGCTTCATCGATCGCATTGTCCGCCGCAACGAACTCCAAAGCGAACTCGCCCGAACCATCGACTACTGCGGAAAGTAGACCCTCCCGGTTCGCTTGCAAAACCGCCCGGTTCGACCTACATTGGAGTATCCCACCGGCCAGAAACTCTGGGGCTATTGCATGACTCCCTCTCCCTCTGCGTGAGGGCTGGGGTGAGGGCACGGTCGCTGGCGATTCACCCCCTCATACCCAACCTCTCCCCCAAGCGGGAGAGGAGTTTTGTCAGAGAGCCTGAGACCGGGGGCGACGCTTCGCACAGCGCAAGGCTCCGTCGGACCATGCCTATTCTGGATCACTTCAAGTCCCTGTTCGCCGGCACCAAGGTCAACGTGTCGAAGCGCTTCGCCCTGCTGCGGGCGGCCATCTCGGGGACCATGTCCAAGTTTTACATGGCCAGGGACCTCCGCACCGGAGAAGTCGTGGGGCTGAAAATCCTGGATCCGGAAAAACTGGCCGCCTTCGAAGCCCGCTTCAAAGGACTCGTAAAACCCTGCGAAGGTGAGATCGCCTTCCAACTGAAACACCCGCATATCGTCGAGACCCGAGAGTTCGGGCTGACCACCGAGGGCGCACAGTACCTGATCATGGAGTTCATCGAAGGTGCCGGCATGAACTCGCTGCTGGTGGGCCAGGACGATCTGCTGGAAGAGCGCCGCCTGGAGTTCATCCGCCAGACCGCCGAGGCCCTGGACGCAGTCCACGCCGCCGGCTTCATCCACCGCGACGTCTGCCCCCGAAACCTCATGCTCAGCGGCGACGGCGAAAACCTCAAGCTGATCGACTTCGGACTCTCCGTGCCCGCCAGCAGGCCGTTCATGCTGCCGGGCAACCGCACGGGCACGCCCAACTACATGGCCCCCGAGCTGGTCCGCCGAAAGGCGACCGACCAGCGGCTCGACGTCTTCGCCTTCGGCGTCACCGCCTATGAAATCTGCACCTACGAACTCCCCTGGCTCCGCGGCAGCACCGGCATGGCCGCCATGGGCCACGACCAATCGCCCACCGACGTCCGCAAGTACCGCCCCCAAATCCATCCCCGACTGGCCGAGGCGATCCACTCCTGCATCGAGCCGAACGTCGAAAAACGCTGCCCGTCGATGGAAGAATTCCTCCAGATGATCTGGCGCGTGGAACACGTGGATCAGAATTAGGCCGCTGTCAGGGTCGATTGGACGGGTTGACAATAGCCGGCACGCAACGCGTGGCGGTGGCATCCCCGGAGGCCGTTGTCCCCCGGCTATTCGCAGCGAGCGATCCCGTCACGTATGGGAACTCGTCCGATCGAACTTGGCACACCACTCTGACTGCAAGGGCCCATCTTGCCCGCCACACCGCCAGTAGGTGCATCCCCCCATTGGGCGGGTCGTGTCCGGCGTCTTGGCCTGACTGGCCTGACCGTGTTAACGTCCTCCGCTTGCCAGGCGATTTCAATACACTATAGTAAAAGGTTTCGCAATCTTTCCCGCCCCATTGGAGGGCGGTACGTCGACTGCTGGGAAAATCTGCCGGTCGTGCACAGGAGGGGCGATCAACCGGCTTGGCGATAGTAGACAGACGAGGAGACCCACGATCATGACGATGGATAAGAGCCTCCGGACCCGGCAGGGACTGGTCCGCAGCCGGAGCGTGCTCACGCGCGGCGAGCGGATCGAGCGCCTCAAGGCCGCCGACCGCTGGGAGGAAGGCGACAGCCCCTTCGGCCTGGCCAAGGTGCGGGTCTACAAGCTGGCCATGAAGAAGAGAAAGAAAAAGAAGAAAGAAGAAGAAGAAGGAGGAGAAGGAGAAGGCGGCGGCGAAGAGAAGAAATCCTGACCCGGTCGTCCCCTCGTTCTCCCGGAGGTGCACCCCATGCGGTTCCACCTGGACTACGGCCGGGCGGGGCTGGAGGTGGAACTGCCCGACGAGCACGTGGTCAAGTGCCTGGAGTACCAGCCGGCCGAGCCCCTGGCGGATCCCGAGGACGAAGTCACTGAGCGTCTTTCCCGGCCGACCGGCACGGAACCGCTGGGCCGTTTGGCCCAAGGCCGCCGCGACGCCTGCGTGGTCATTAGCGACGTCACCCGGCCGGTCCCCAACCAGGTCATCCTGCCGCCGCTCTTGAGCAGGCTCGAGCAAAGCGGGATCCCCCGCGAGAAGATCCTCATCCTGGTGGCCACCGGTCTGCACCGGCCCAACACCCGCGACGAGTTGGTCGAAATGGTCGGCCGCTGCGTGGTGGAAAACTACCGCATCGAGAACCACCACGGCGGGGAGCTTTCCGAACACACCAACCTCGGCGAAAGTCCCCGCGGCATTCCCATCTGGATCGATACCCGCTACGTCCAGGCCGAGTTGAAGATCACCACCGGTCTGATCGAGCCGCATTTTATGGCCGGGTTCTCCGGCGGGCGGAAGCTGATCTGCCCGGGGCTGGCGGCCCTGGAGACGATCCGCCCCTGGCACGGCCCCGACTTCCTGGAGCACCCCAACGCCCGGACCGGCTGCCTGGAGGGCAATCCGGTCCACGAGGAGAACACCTACATCGCCCGGCGGGCGGGCTGCGACTTCATCCTCAACGTGGTGATCGACGCCCAGCGGAGAATCCTTTCGGTCGTGGCCGGCGACATGGAGGCCGCCTTTTACGAAGGCGTCGAGCTGGCCCGCGGGCCCGTCACCGACACCATCGGCCAGCCGGTCGACGTCGTGGTGACCACCTCGGCCGGCCATCCCCTGGATACGACCTATTACCAGTCGGTCAAGGGCATGGTGGCTGCCCTGCCGATCCTCAAGCCGGGCGGGACGATCATCCTGGCGGCCGGCATGAGCGAAGGGATCGGCAGCCCTGAATTCCAGCGCCTCTTCGACGAGAACCCCACGTTGGAGGTCTTCATGGACCGGATCCTGGGCACCGACTACTTTGTCAAGGACCAGTGGCAGTTGGAGGAGTTAGCCAAGGTCCGCCGCCAGGCCAAGGTGAAGGTCGTCACCGACGGCCTGCCCGCGGAGACGCTGAGCCGGCTGTTCGTGGAGCCGGCCCAAAGCGTCGAGGCCGCGGTGGCCGAGGCCCTGGCCGAGCACGGCCCGAACGCCACCATCGCGGTGATTCCCAAGGGACCCTACGTGATCGCCGAACTGGAGGGGGGCGGTTCGCCCGCAAGGCATTCCGCCGAGTAAACACCCTCGGGGTCGGCAGGAGTCAACGGCATGCCTTCCCCGCGGCGATCGATCCCGCACGGTCTTCAAGCAGGTTTGCTCTGCGACGCTTGCTGCGCCTGCTGCTCTTGTTCGGCCTCGCGCAGCGCTTGGGCCACCTCTCCACGGCTGCCCAGGTAGTAACAGGCTCCGACCATCGCAATCAGGATGCAGATCAGCCGGTACCCCAGCGCGACCACCAGGCCCTGGCCTTCCTGGATCACGACTCCCTTCTCGGGCACGTTGGTGTAGAACAGTTCCAGCAGGAACTCGAAGGGGCCGAACGGCAGCGGCAACGCCCCGGTGGAGGCGCTCAAGGGATTGATCACATAGTGTGTGCCGAGCGACAACACGTCGCCAGGTAGCCCCCGGGCGATCAGATAGACGCCGGTGGCAAACAGCATGTGGACACCCACGCTCATCACAACCGCAGCAGCCAGCACCAGCGGCTTTCGGCGATACATCCGCACTGCCTCGATCAGGCTCTCGATCGTAGGTCCCACACGGGGCAACCGAGCCAGGGCCCTGGTGCCCTTCCCGTCGGTCACGCCGGGCACCAGCAGGACGGTGATCGCCACGGCTCCGATGGCGGTCAGCACGAACGTGGCCGTGCAGATGTCGGGGATCACGCCCTTCTCATCCTCCAGCTTCCAGAACCCGGTCAGCAGAATCGCTGCGGAGGCGACCACAAACAACACGTACAGCCCGATGATCCGATCGACGACCACCGACGCGAACGCCTTGGCCCGATGCTCCCGGTGTCGCCAGGCGAGCATCCAGGCCTTCAAGAGATCGCCGCCGACGATTCCCAGCGGGGCGAGATTGAACAGGTAGCCAAACAGGCCAATCCGCAGACCCGATGCGAACCGCAACGGGATCTCCAGCGCCCGGACCAGGTACCACCAACGGATCAACGTCAGCATCACCGCGGATCCGCAGAATACGCAGGCCGCAGCCAGCAGCTCCCACTGCTTGGGCTGATTGAGAAGTCGCTGGAAGACGTTCTCGCCGCCCTTGTCCTTGGTGGCGTCCCACACCAAGTAGGCGATGATGGCGGCCGAGATGCCGACCTTCAGCAGCACGACAAGGAACTTCTTCACGGGTGTGCTCCGTGGTGGGCAGCGTCTCTGGATATGCGCCTCTGGATATGCTCGATCCTATCAGATTCCGAATTCCCAGGTTACGGCAACCCCGCCACCCATGGCGCAGGCCCGGCCAGGTCGAGCAGCCACGGGCGTTCGCACCTCAGCGGGTGCCGCCTCGGCCGGACCATTTATCACGTAATTCAATCTGCCGCAAGAGCGAACGCCGGTACGCCTTGATGGGGGGGCGCATGCCTCCCGATTCAGGGCCGCGAACAACGGTCGTGGGACGGACTTGCCGGCGGGCACCGGGGCGTCGATACTGCCCTTTTTCCCGCGGACCGGGTAGCTTGTTGCCCGTTCCCAGTCGTGACGGCATGCTTAGTCTTCTCATCCGTGTTCGGCCAGCTCCCGCCGCACACGCTCCAGATCGGCCTCGACCATCATCCGGACCAGTTCGGGAAAGGTAATCTCCGGCTGCCAGCCGAGCACGTTGCGGGCCTTGCTGGCGTCGCCCCGCAGGGTGTTGATCTCGGCCGGCCGCATCAGCTTCGGATCCACCTCGACGTGCTCTTGCCAGTCCAGATCCACGTGGCCGAAGGCCAGCTCGACCAACTGGCGCACCGAGTGCTTCTCGCCGGTGGCCACCACGTAATCGTCCGGTTTCTCCTGCTGGAGCATCATCCACATCGCCTTGACATAGTCGCCGGCAAACCCCCAGTCACGCATCGCGTCGAGGTTGCCCAGCCTGAGCTTCTGCTGTACGCCGAGCTTGATTCGGGCCACCGCGTCGGTGACCTTTCGGCTGACGAACTCCTTGCCCCTTAGCGGCGACTCGTGGTTGAATTGGATTCCCGAACAGGCAAAGATGTCGTAGCTCTCCCGGTAGTTCACCGTGATCCAGTGCCCGTAGACCTTGGCCACGCCGTAGGGGCTGCGGGGCCAGAAGGGCGTCTGCTCGTTCTGCGGCTCCTGCCGGACCTTGCCGAACATCTCGCTGCTGCTGGCCTGGTAGAACCGGATCGCCGGATCGACCAGCCGGACGGCCTCCAGCACCCGGGTCACGCCCAGGGCGGTAAACTCGCCGGTCAACAGCGGCTGGAGCCAACTGGTGGGGACGAAGCTCTGGGCCGCCAGGTTGTAGACCTCCTGCGGACGCACCTCGCGGATCAGGGTGATGATTGACAACTGGTCCAGCAGGTCGGCCTGGTGCAGGATCAGCCGCTCCCGAAATGGGGCAATCCGCTCGAAGCTCTCGGTGCTGGACCGGCGGACCATCCCGTGGACCTCGTAGCCCTGGCCCAAGAGAAACTCCGCCAAATAGGCCCCATCCTGGCCGGTGATCCCGGTAATCAGTGCCCTGCGAGTCATCGACCATTCCGATCCGTCAGTGGCGGGAGAAAAAAGGGGCCGGCCGCCTGGTATCTTGACAGCCGAGGACCCCGCCGTCAACCACGTCTTGCCGGATTCCACCGTAGGTTCGATTTCCGCAGGTACCGCGAAGCCGTTTCACAACACAGCCCAGGGTGCGCTGCGCGACCCTGGGCTATGTTGTTCAGCGCCTTCGGCGTGGTTTTTTTGCAACGTTAAGGTCTACTATTGTGCGTCCCCTTTGGGAGTTCCGCTCAACTTGAAAGAATAGAGTCCGGACCCAACGTCAAACTGCACGTAATCGTTGGTCTCACTCCCGGCGGTTATCCCCGGAACCCCGCCAGCGTACGAACCGTCTTTCCACACCTGGTTCCCGCTCTCGGTGATCGTCACGTCGTTCAACCCCATGGTGGGGACGCTCACTTTGGCCGTCGCGTTGACGGGAATGGTCACGTGCATGGCAAGGGAGCCCTTGCCTTTGCCCCAATGCACGGCCACCGGGCCGCCAGCGGTGCCCAGCGAAGCCTTCACCCAGGTCAAATCACCCACGACCCTCGGTCTAATCGTGATCCGGCGGAATCCGGGCGCGGCGGGAGCGATTCCGGCCAGGTCCTTGTAGAAGAACTTCTCCGTGCTGCCGAACATCTTCATGTTCATTGAGTGGCTCGGCTCACCTTCCCAGGTCTCCGAAATCGTGGTTGCCCCCCGTCGCACCTGGTATCCCCAACTGGGAAACGTGGTCTGGGTGACAATCCCGTACATCACCTCCGCCAGACCGTGCTCCACCAAGGTCTGTTCCAGGGCGTTGGTGCCGATGATCCCGGTCGAAAGGTGGCCCTGGTGGTTGACGGTGATATCGCGCGCCAGCCGGCTGACCACGGCCTGTTGTTGTGACGGGGGAACCATGCCAAAGTAGCGTGGCAGCGCGTTGGCCGTTTGGCTTCCCGTTCCGTACTGCCCGGCGGTCACGTCGAAGAACTCCTTGTTGAACGCCTGACTGATTTCTTCCGCCAGCTTGGCGTAGTGCCGGGCGTCGTCGCTGTGGCCCAAGACCCGGGCTATCCGGGCCAGAAGTTTCACGTCGTAGTAGTAGTAGGCGGTGGAAGTCAACAACGGAGAGGTGTGCCTGGGCCGAAAGCTGGAGTTGCCGTCGGCCTGCGGTTCCATGTGGTCGCCCAGTCCGTGCGTGAAGATATGCCCCGGCGCGTGTCGGGCCTTGTAGGCAACCATCTTCTTCAGGCCGTCGTAATGTGCCCGAAGCACCCGGCTATCTCCGTAATACTCGTACATGTACCACGACAAGAGCGGATAGGTGCTGATCCAGCAGGGGTAGGGCGAATAGCGCGGGCCCTGCTGGCCGCGACGCCGCCACTTCGGCGCGGTGACGGCCAGTTCACCGCTGGGCCGCTGGGTATCGCGGATGTCCCCAAGCCATTTCGTGGTAAAGGCGGCCATGTCGATGTTGTAGATGTAGTCCTCCCAAACGAATCCCGTATCGCCCAGCCATCCCACGCGTTCAGCCCGTTCGGCCGCGTCCTGGGGAATGCCCTGTAGGCTGCACAGAAACGTCCAAAGCACGTTGTGGTGGATCTGATTGATCAGACGGTTGGAACAGGCGAACTCTCCGGCCAGATCCAGTGCCGAACGTACGAACCGGGCTTCGAGGTTTTCCGGTGACGGTTGGCCGGGAAAGCCGGTCATCTCCACGTAGCGGAAGCCGTGCAAGGTGAACCGCGGCTCCCACTCCTCCAGGCCCCGGCCCTTGAGGATGTACGTGTCGGTCTGCGTCGTCTCTCCATGGGCGCGCGTATCGAGACGGCCGTCCTCGTACACGCGCGGTGCATGCCGAAGCCTCACCTTCGTGCCGCGCGGACCACGCACGCTGAGTCTTGACCATCCCGACATGTTCTGCCCGAAATCGTAGACGTAGACACCGTCGGCGGGCTCGAGGACCTTCACCGGTTTGAAGGTCTTGACCACCCTGGCCGGCGGCATGATCTGGGAGACGAGCACGCCGCTGGGCGGCCCCGGCAGGATTACGTCTTGCCACCCGGAGTCGTCGTACCCGGCCGACGCCCAACCGGGCATTTCCAGCCGCGCGTCGTAAGATTCCCCCCCACAAATCTCGTTGTCCAACGTGGGTCCGCCGGACGTTTTCCACGTCGGGTCCGTCACCACGCTCATTCGCCGGCCGTCGGCAAGGTCGACGTTCAATTGCAGCAAGAGGATCGGGCGGTCGCCGTAAGGCTGCCTGCCCAGCGCGGGCGTGACCCCGCTGTACCAGCCGTTTCCAAGCTGCACTCCCAGTACATTCCAGCCCGGTTTGAGGTATTCCGTCACGTCGTAGGTGACGTACGACACCCGGGAGGGCATTTCGTACGGTTGGTCATTGTGGAAGTTGGTCGGAGCGGGATCGAGAACGCGGTCGCCCACCCGGCGGCCGTTGACGTACAACTCGTAGTATCCCAGGCCCGATACATACGCCCTGGCCCGTCTGATCTGCTTGTCGATCTCGAACCGTCTGCGGAACATCGGTGCCGGAGCGGTTTCCGCTCCAACGGCAGTTCCCGCCTTGCCGCCGCCGGCGTCAGTCAGGTCGCCGTCGAGCTTCCACCACCCCACGAGTCCTCGGGCGGCGGCGGTTTGATTGCCGGCAAGGGCCTGGATTTCCTTCGCCGAAAGCGCCCGGTCGTAGACGCGGACGTCGTCGATCCCGCCGGGGAAAAACTCGCTGCGGCCGTCCAGCGAGCCGATGTAGGCCGGCCGGGTCCCTTCCGTGTCGAGCTTGCCGCCAACGGCCGCGCTACCAATCTGCTTCGTGTCCGCATAGAACCGGATGGTCTCCCCGTCGTAGGTCACGGCCACCAGGTGCCAGCGGCCGTCCTTCAATCGGGCACGCGAGAGCGGCGTGCCCCGTTCGACGTATTCTCCGCCGATCCCGAAGCCACACCACAGCCCGTAGAAACCGCTGTCCTGGGCGATGGCCAGCAGATGGCGCGCCTCGCCGTCGTCCTTGCGGTACACTTCGCGCCAGCGGTCACTGCACTCGGTGGGTTTGATCCAGGCACTGATCGTGATCTGATCCCCGGGTTTCAAGCGGGCATGATGAGGGATCCGAACGGTCTGACCGCGGCCGTTCAGTTCGATCGCTTTCCCAAATCGGCCCGGCACGTAGCGGGGCCCGTCGGTGTCCCCCATCGCGATCCACTTTCCTTGCCAATCCCTCTGCCTGAGCAGTCCCATCTCGAACCTGGCCGGCGTGCTGTAGGTGCTGGCCTTCCCGTCCTTGTCCCACACCCGGACCTTCCACCAGGATGCTTCACCGCTTCCCAGCGCCTTGCCCCGGTAGGCCACATTGACCGACCGGTCGGAATCCACCTTCCCACTGTCCCATTTGTCGCCGATGTCGGCCCGGAGTTTATTCTGGTTGCCGGCAACCAGGATCTGATACGCGGACTGTACCTGGCCCCGCCGGCTCGATTGGAGCACCCAGCTAAACCTGGGTTGGGCCACGTCGATGCCCAACGGGTTGACGGCGTATTCGCAACTCAGTTCCGCGGGTGTTACTCCGAGTCGCCGCTCGATCGGCTGATAGGGATCGCTGGGGCCCTTGGCCGGGTCGGCGTACTTGGCCAGGTCGCGCATGGCGATCACCGTACAACCTCGGTCGTGAAGGCACTTCATGTATCGGGTAAAGTCGTCGGGTTTGGTGTTGACCCAGGGGTGAGTATCGGGCACGCCGTGGAACGTCAACACGGCGATCTTCCCCTCCCTGGCCTGCTCCACGGCCCGGACAAGATCCTCCAGCCCCCAATTCGGGCCCGACGCCCCGGTGGTAGGAACCAGCAGGGGATGATCCTCCGCCGGATCGTAGGCGGGGCCTCCCTCTTGCTCCTCGGGAAACTCCGGCCCGCTGCCGCGACGCGCGAAAAGGTAACCCTTCTCCAGAAGAACCCCTACAACCTCCCGGCTGTGCTGCCAGCCGGGATAACAGAACGTCTTGGGTGTGGGGATGCCGTGTTCCTTGCAGCGCGCTTCGATGTGTTCCAGTTCAGCGAGCACCTGTTCTTTCGAGAGTCGTGTGAGGTTCGGATGACTCCGCGTGTGGTTGCCGATCTCAAAACCGGCCCCGTGCAGCTTGCGAATCTCGCCCCACGTCAGGAATGTCTTCTTGTCCTCGGGAAAGCCAAGGCCCTCGGTAATGAAAAACGTCGCCCCGAAGCCGTAACGCGTCAACAGCGGCGCCACACGGGTGATGTCCGACTTGTTTCCGTCATCAAACGTCAAGACAACCAGCCCGTCGGGGATGGGAAGCAGCTCTTTGGCCGCCGATGGCGCACCGCCGACAAACGGTGAAACCACTGCAAGGATCGTCAGAAGGGCCGTCGATCGGATCATGATTTGTTACCTCTTTGCGAGCATAGACTCATTCGGGCCGTTCTAAAGGCCAAGCCTCCCCTCGGCATTCTACCTGGGCACTCGCCGGCGTGGAACTTGGCCAACGGGCATTTCGTGACACGACGAGCACGAGGCCTTGTTGAAGTCGAAGGCTGTGGCCTCGTAGAGCAACCCCAGTTCGCTATTGCGAGTTGACCACCGGGCCCAGTTCTCAAACGCCCCCAAAAAGTCGTGGCGAACCGTGTCGTGCAGCTTGGCCTCGACGTGGCCGCTGCGAATTGCCCGGGCGGATACCGTGCCGGACCCGCCCAGCACCGATCCCGTGCTGCTGGCCGTTGGTGAGCGAGTCGTAGATCTCGGTCTTGTGGAAGCCTCCTCACTGCCCTCAGTGGCCCCACTTGTCCCTGCAACCCCTTGGTAGTCAATGCTCCCGCCAGA
>CAZUAM010000187.1:0-11175 GCA_964618095.1 uncultured Planctomycetaceae bacterium
TGGGCAGGCCGCCGGGCCGAAGGCCTCGGCTCCGGGGTCGCCCTTGCCCTCCTCTCCGACTACGATCTGCACGCCGCTGTTTGGCTTTTTCGGGTTCTTATCATCGTTGGCCACCTTGCTGACGTTGCCCGGACTGCTGTCGGCAAAGGAAACCTCGGAACAGAAGCCCAACGTGATCCTCTGCATGGCCGACGACCAGGGCTGGGGCGATACGGGCTTTGGCGGGCATCCCTTCCTCAAGACCCCCAATCTCGACAGAATGGCCGCAAGCGGCATTCGCTTCAACCGCTTCTACTCGGGGGCCCCCGTCTGCTCGCCCACCCGCGGAAGTGCCATCACCGGCCGCCACCCGTATCGCTACGGGATCACCTTTGCCAACGTCGGCCACATGCCCCCGCAGGAGATCACCCTGGCCGAGGCGCTGAAACCCCGGGGCTACACCACCGGACACTTCGGCAAGTGGCACCTGGGCACGCTGACGACCAAGATCAGGGACAGCAACCGCGGCCGTCCAGTCGGCCGTGGGCACACTGGCGACGCGACTCATTACTCCCCGCCCTGGCAGAACGGCTTTGATATCTGCTTCTCGACCGAGGCCAAGGTGCCCACCTGGGACCCGATGAAGAAACCCGGCTCGAACGAACCCTACGGCACGCACTACTTCAAATCGGACGGCTCCGTGGAGACCGAAAACCTCGACGGCGACGACTCGCGGGTGATCATGGACCGGGTGGTTCCCTTCATCCGGGGCGCGGTCAAGCAGGACAAGCCTTTCTTGGCCGTGGTCTGGTTCCACACGCCGCATCTGCCCTGCGTGGCCGGGCCGAAGTATCGAAAGATGTACGAAGGCGTCGAAGGGGCCAACCCGGCGTATCACGGCTCAATCACGGCCATGGACGAGCAGGTGGGCCGGCTGCGGGGCGAGCTTCGCCGCCTGGGCGTGGAAGAAAACACCATGCTCTGGTTCTGTAGCGACAACGGCCCGGAAGGGGCCGCCGGCAAGGGACCCGGTTCGGCCGGCCCGTTGCGCGGGCGGAAGCGGAGCCTGTTCGAAGGCGGTGTCCGCGTGCCCGGCATCCTCGTCTGGCCCGCCAAGATCCGCACGCCGCGCGTGGTCGATGTGCCCTGCTCGACGTCGGACTACTTTCCCACGATCCTGGACGTCCTGGGCCTTGAGCTCAAGGGTCAACCGGAGCCGATCGACGGCGTGAGCCTCTTGCCGCTGATCGAGGGGAAGATGACGCGGCGGCCCCGGCCGATCGGCTTCCAGTCCGGCGGCCAGGTCGCGCTGATCGACAACCGCTACAAGCTGATCAGATCGGGCGGGGGCAGGAAGAAGCGGAAGGCTCCGCCTGCCACGGACGGCTTCATGCTCTTCGACCTCCTGGAGGACCCCGGCGAGACGAACGATCTGGCCGCCGAAAAGCCCGAGGTCGTCCGGGCCATGAAGAAAACGGTTCTCAAGTGGCAGGCGTCGTGCGGCCAGAGTGCGGCGGGGGAGGACTACGATTAGAATAGCGGCGCCCAGACTCCACCGGCAATCGGGGCGAGGGGGGCATGCCCCCCGTTCGGGCTTCCGCCCGGACACACCTCGGGGGCCGGGCTAGATCCTGCTGGCTCGATGCTTGCAGCCCCTGCCAAGTTCGTCTTGACGGCCGTGCGGCGATCTGCTAGTTGCTGCCCCGAGAGTACGGGAGGTGAATCCGGTGAGCTTGGAAGACGTTCGGCAGACCTTTGAGATCCTCGGCAGACAGGATCCGCTCTGGACGGTGATCACCAACAGGCGGTTCAAACACAACCGCTGGGACCCCGGCGCGTTCTTTGAAACCGGACGAGAGGAAATCCGCGGTGTGATGGATTATCTCGACCGGCTCGGCTTGAAGCCAAGGCGGCAGCGGGCCCTCGACTTCGGCTGCGGCGTCGGCCGGCTCAGCCAGGCGCTGGCCGATCGTTTTCAACAGGTCGTGGGCGTGGACATCGCCGAGTCGATGCTGGAAGCCGCCCGGCGGTACAATCGGCACGGTGACCGTTGCCAATACGTCTGTAACACGAGCAACGATCTGAAGCGGTTCGAAGACGCGTCGTTCGACTTCATCTACACGAACATTACTCTGCAACACATCCCATCGGAACACTCTGCCGCTTATATCAGCGAGTTCTTTCGCCTGCTGAAAGCTGACGGAGTGGTCATCTTCCAGGTTCCTTGCGGCCAGGCGCCGCCCGACGGTACATGGGTCAACCGATGGCGCAGATTCCGCTGGCGCTATCTCGCGCCCCTCCGCACGCGATGGAAAAAGCTCCGTGGCGTCCCCGTCATCGGAATGTATCCCGTGGCCCGTTCCAAAATCGAACAACTCGTTGCATCGGGCAACGGCGAGCTGGTGGACGTGGCGGAGGACATGGCCGCGGGAAGGCGCCACCAAAGCCTGCGCTATTGTGCCAGAAAGGCTGCCTAGGCCGGATTATGCGCATTTAGCCGGCGGGCTTGCCCGCCGCGTGCCGAAAGGATGTGTTTACCGCAGATCTCGCGCTGGGCAAGCCCAGCGGCTAAATGGCGTGTCGAATGCGCAGTGCCATTGGGTGGTCGGATCATAAGTTGTGTGGCTGTGGGGAGTTGGAGTGGCAATCCAAGCGCCGGTAAATAATCCGGGCTAGGCTCAATACCGTTCAATTGAGTGTAATGTCAAGCAGGATCAAGTGGCACCGGCGTCTCGCCGGTGTGACATAAGCGAAAGCGTTGCCGAGAGTTGCGTCACACCGGCGAGACGCCGGTGCCACTGTGTTGACGCCAGGTTCGCCCTTAATTGAACGGTATTGGGGCTAGGCTGGACGGCGGCCGGTGCTTGTGCCGAGCAATCAGCCAGGCGTGCGCGAGTGCGTTGCCATGGGCCGCGGCTGCCGGTAGTGTTCCGCTCGGGCCAGCCTGGGCACTGCCGCCGTGTCCTGCCGTACGCAAACCGCTTCCTCGTACACGGCCAGTATTTCTTCGACGTTGCGCTTCAGCGTGTGCCTCAGCGCCGTTTGCCGGGCAGCCTTGCCTATCTTTTCCCGCAGGTAGCCGTCGAGCAGGACCCGCATTTGCTCGGCCAGCTCGTCCGCGTCGGCGGGGTCGGAGATCAGCAGCGAATCGACGCCGTCGCTAAGCAGCTCGGAGACGCCGTTGATGCGGGTGGTGATCACCGGCAGTCCGCTGGCGGCGGCCTCCAGCACCACCAGGCTACAGGTGTCGTAGAACGTGGGGTGGACATAGAGGTCGGCCGCGGCGTAATAGGGAGCCGTTTGGTCTTGCGGCCCCACGAAGCTGACCGCCTCGTCGATCCCCAGCCGCCCGGCCATCCGCCGCCAGGGGCGGAGGTGCTTTCCGCCCACCACGACCAGATGCACGGGCAGGCGCCGGGCCGCCAGTCGGCTCATCGCCCGAAGCAGCGTGGGAACGCCCTTCAGGCGGAAGTTGTGGGCCACGATCAGCGCCAGGACCTTCTGGTCGGGGATGCCCAACCGGCGGCGGACCGCCCGGCGGTACCGGAGCCGTCCCGCCGGCGAGAAATGGTCGGTATCCACGCCGTTGTAGACGATCCGAATCCGGCCGGCGGGCACGCCGTGGAACTGCCGGAAGTCGTCGGCCACGGTCCGCGAGAGGGCCACCAGGAGCTGGCCGTTGTCGACGTACTGCCGCAGCAGGAGACTGCGGAACTCGCGCTGTCGCGGCAGCAGCCGGTCGACGCTGCGTTTCAGTGGGCGTTTCCAGGGTGGCAACAGGAGGAGCTTCCGCCGGGTCAACGAGGCCCAGGAACCGCCGTGGGGATGGAACACGTCGCAGTACCAGCCGCAGCCCATGTCGTGGATCACGTCGGGGGCCAGCCAGAGTAGTTTGGCCTGGGCCGCCTCGGCGAAGGCCAGCCGCGAGCCGGCGCCGTCGAGCCGATGGGGGATGATCGGCATGGTTTGGGTCTGCGGCGCAAAGCGCTTGGCCACCACGTGGACCTCGTGGCCCCGTCGAAGCAACTCCGCGGCGAACCGCCAGCTCCATCGCTCCAGTCCGCCCCGCGGCGGGTCGAACTGTTCCAGCACCAGGCCGACTTTCACGATTCTATCCCCGATCTGCGCTCCATGACGTGTTGCTTGGCCAGAACTTCACGGATCAGCCGCTTGTCGGCCGGGCGGAGTTTCCGCACGCCCAGGTAGTGCCGGATGAAGGCCATTTTGTGCGTGCACTCGATCCGGTCGCGCGGGGCGGACCAGGCCAGTTGGGCCAGGTCCTTGACCAGCCAGCGGCGGCGGAAGCGGCGGCGGCGCTGCACCCGCTGAAGGTCGATCAGCCGGACCTCGAACTGGCCCCGCACCGGCTCCTTGATGAAAAAATGGCAGCAGTACAGGTCACGGTGGTTGTACCCGGCGGCGTGGAACTTGCGGACCACCCGAGCAATCTGCCGGATCAGCCGGTCCAGGTCGTGGTCGCGGGGCGAGCCGCCGTGCAATGGACGTGGGGGGAAGCGCCGGCGGAGGAACCGGTGCAGCTCGGTGTAATCTTGGAGCTCCTCGGTCAGCACGAAGGACTCGATCAGGCCGTCGGTGTGGAGCTTTTCGCCGTAGGCCACCAGGTTCATCACGCGGATGCCGTCGGCCGTGAGCGATCCGACGTTTTGTGCTTCGACTCGTCCGGCCGTCTCCCCCGGCCCGGTTCCCAACTTTGCCCGCAGCCGACTCCGCCAGGTGCGGACGTGATGTTTCTTCAGGTACACGCCGTAGGGCTGCTCCTCGGCGCCGGCCAGCTCCAGGTGCCAGTTTTCCCGGTCCTCCAGGGCCCGCAGGCACTGGCCGGTCAGGCTGGCCATCACGGCCTCGAAGCCGGTCAGCCCGGCCCGGCACAACCGTGGCCGGAAGCGATCGTCCCACCACATCTTGCCGTCGCCGGCGGGTTCCAGGCCGGTCCCGGCCGGATCGGCCGTCTGGGTTGGATACTCAGTGCGAATCACTTGCTGGGTCCTCACACGTCCTGCAAGCCGTACCCATCTGTGTTTGGCCCCCGCGTCTACGCGGCGCCGTTGGCCGGCGTAGCCGCCGGGGCTAAACCTAGGCGGCGGTATTGGCCGGCGTAGCCGCCGGGGCTAAACTCCGTCTGCTTCTCACGCCGCAGCCGACGACTCTTCGCCTTCCAGCAGTCTGACTATCTCCGCGTACACCGTGTCGGCCGAGAGGTCGCGCATGCAGCGGTGATGCCCCAGCGGACAAACCCGCTTCGCACACCCGAGACAATCCAGCTCGACGCTTACAAAGGCCGCGCGGACGGTGGGGTTTTCGATCCACGCCCGCACGGTCGGCCCCAGCAGCGTGATCACCGGCTTGCCAAAGGCGGCGGCAACGTGTCGCGGGCCGCTGTCGGTGGAAACCATCAACCGGCTTCGCCAAATGCACGCCTTGCTGGTCCCCAGACCCAGGGGCTGCTCGGCCAGAGAGAACACCCGCGGCCGGCCGGCACGCCGGACAATTTCCCGGGCAGTCTGACGTTCTTTAGGACCGCAGACGACCAGCACGTCGTGGTCCAGCTCGTCGACCACGCGTCGGGCAAGCGCGGCGAAGTGTTCGGGCGGCCAGAGCTTGGCCGCCCCGTAGGCCCCGCTCGAATTCAGCGCGATCACGCGTCCGTCGCTCCGCAGGCCCAGCCGGCGCCAGATGCCGTCGGCCAACTGCCGCTCCGGCCCGGTGGTGGCCAGCTCCAATCGGGGCGACTCGGGCGGACAACCCACGGCTTCGGCCAGCCCGAGGTAGGTCTCGACCATCGGCCGGGGGACGACCCGGCCGCTGACGCGTTGCGGATAGAGTCTACCGGTCAACAGCGGCCCGCGGCCGTAGCGGACGTGGCCGACCCGCTCCCTGGCCGCACCCAACCATGCCACCATTGCCGTCCGCAGCGAGTTGGTCAGCAGCAACGCGACGTCGAACCGTTCGCGCCGCATGCGTCGCACCATGGACCACGCCCGCAGGCCGGGATCTCTCGACCGCGGATTGAAAAACCACTGCTCGTCGAGCCAATCGGTTCCGGCAAGCAACTCAGCCAGGTGTGGCCTGACGATTCCCACCAGCCGCGATTGCCGGCCGAAATGACGCCGGACCGCCCGCAACGCGGGCGTGGCCATCACCAGATCGCCGAGCCAGTTGGGCAGGAAGACGCCGATCGACGTGGGGCGGCTCATGCGGCACTCCGTCTGCCGTCGGGGAGATCTCGGATCTTTTCGATCAGTCCGGTCGTGGAATAGGCCGGGTCCATCGGCACCGGGACCACGTGGCCGCCGTGAGCCAGCACGATCTCGTGCCCCACCACCTGATCGACGGAGTACTGGGCGGCCTTGACCAGGACGTCGGGCAGCAGCCGCTCGACCAGCCCGGCCACGCTGCTCTGGTCAAAGATGACCACGTAATCGACGCAGGCCAACGCCGCGAGCATTTCCGCCCGGCCTTGCTGGCCGACGATCGGGCGGCCCTCGCCCTTGATCGCGCGAACGCTCCGGTCGCTGTTCAGCCCCACCACCAGCAGGTCGCCCTGCTTGCGGGCCTCCTGCAACGAGGCCACGTGGCCGGGATGGAGCAGGTCGAAACAACCGTTGGTCATCACGATCCGCTGTCCGGCCTGGCGCCGGCGGCTGAGCAGGGCCCGTAGTTCGTCCAGCGGGAGGACCTTTTGTGCCGTGGGGGGCCCACCGCCGTGCGCGAGCTCCGCCAGCAGTTCCCGGCGCGAGAGCGGCACCACGCCCAGCCGCTCCACCTCCAGTCCGCCCGCCAGGTTGGCCAGTTCGATCGCGGTGGGATAATCCGCGCCCGCCGCCAGGGCATAGCCCAGCGCGCTGAGCACCATGTCGCCGGCACCGGTGATGTCGGCCACCTGGCGGGGGCGGCCGGGAAAGAGTCGGGCACCCGCCTGCCGGTCGGCCCAGGCGATCCCGTCGCGATCCAGCGTGACCGCGGCCGCTTCGACACCGAGCTTGAGCAGCCGCCGGGCGGCCTCCAGGCCGTCTTGAGGCGTGGCAATCTTGATCCCCGTTGCCAGGCCGGCTTCCATTCGATTGGGAGTAATGCAGGCACAACCGGCATAGCGCCCATAGTCCGCCCCGCAAACCGGATCGGCCAGCACCCGTACGCCTGCCGATCGGGCCAGCTCGACCACGCGAGGGATCAGATCGCCCGCACAAACCCCCTTGTTGTAGTCGCTGACCACGACCAAATCGATCCCGTCCAGGCACTCCCGGATACGGCAGAGCAGCTCCTCGGCCAGCTCCGAAGCAATCGGTTCCTCGTTTTCGCGGTCCACGCGCATCATGTGATGCGGAAACCGCTGCTGAGAGCGTCCCAGCAATCGCTCCTTGAGCGTGGTGGCGCGGCTGGGATCGACCAGCACACAGCGGCGATCGACTCCGATCTCGTCCAGCAGTTTCCTCACGATGCGGCCTTCCGGGTCGTCGCCGGTCAGCGCCGCCAGGACGGGCTCGGCCTCGAGTGCGGCCAGCATCGAGGCCACGCTGCCGGCCCCGCCCAGCCGGTGTTCCTGCCGACCGACGCGTAACACGGGGATTGGGGCTTCGGGGCTGATCCTCTCGACGTCGCCCCACAGGTAGCGGTCCAGCATCAGGTCGCCCATAAGCAGAATCCGCGGGCGTATGGGCAGTTCGAGCAGCGAGATCAACTGGCCCGACATCCTACCCTCCGTGGCGGCCGGCCTGGTTCACTCTGGCAAACAGATCGTCCACCACCCAGTGGACCAGGCAGCCGTGGACGGCCTCGACCATGCCCATGTCGTCCAGGGCGACGTGGATCCCGGCCTGCTGCATCCGTTTCAGCTTGCCGCCGTCATAGCCGGTCATGCCGAAGGTCAGCAGCCCGTGCCGGTTGGCCCAATCGACGGCCGCCAGTACGTTGGGGCTGTTGCCCGAGCCGCTAATGGCGATGGCCAGGTCGCCCGGCTGCCCGTAGTGCATCAGTTGCTGGACGAAAACCTGGTTGTAGCCCAGGTCGTTTCCCAGCGCCGTCAGCCAACCCACGTTGTCGGTCAGGCTCAGGACCTTTAGCCGCCGCTTGGACTCGTCGCGAAGACCCTCTTCCGAGAGCGAGCCCTTGCCCAGGTCTTCGGCCAGATGCGAGGCCAGACAGGCGGAACCGCCGTTGCCAAAGATGAAGACGAAGCGGCCGGTCTCCCACGCCCGATAGATCAACTCGCCCAGCCGGCTGACCTCCGCCCCGTCCACGCGAGCCAGTTCGGCTCTGAGGCGTTTCAGATAGCCGTCGCAATCCAGATCCACGCCCAGCATACGGCATACCCTCCCTGGTCGTCTTCCCGTCCTTAGCGCCTCGTTGCCCAGCCGCGGCACAATGGAATCTGGGAAAGGAACGCAAACTAGGGCCCCCAAGAACGCCCCATTGCCACGCTTAGGCCGTGGGAGGATACTCCAGCGCAGGCCGCCAGCCAATAGCAATTCACCCCGGTAGAAATGGGGCCAACTTGGCCTCCAGCGGGTCCTGGCCGGTGAGGAAGTCCAGGCCGATGCGGATTGCCCGAAGCGGGCGGCGGCCGAGCTGGTCGATGCCCAGCTTCACGAGGTCCTTGTGGGTGCAGAGGACGGCCGCCACCTCGAGTCCGCCGGCCCAGGCGGCCAAGGACTCGACGTCGGCCCGGTCGTAGGGGTGATGGTCGGGAAACTCGCGGAATCCGGCCAACGGGTAGCCGCACCTTTCGAGCGTGTGGCGGAACCCGGCCGGGTTGCCGATGCCACAGAAGGCGGCCACCGGCCGGCCCCTGAGCGTCTCCAGGGGCTCTATGTCCCCGCTGGAAGAAACCAGTGTCCGGGCCGCGTGGGTGATTTCCAGACAGACGGCCTGCGGCGCGTGGCGCCGGACCGTCTGCCAGATCTCTTCCCGGTGCGGCCGATCGAGCATATCGGCACGGGATAAGGCCACTACGTCGGCACGCCGCAGCCCGGCCAGAGGCTCCCGGAGTGTGCCCCGGGGGAAAACATGGCCGAAGCCGAACGGTTCCAGGGCGTCCAACAGGACGACGTCCAGGTCGCGGGCGATCCGCCGGTGCTGAAAGGCATCGTCCAAGAGGATCAGTTGGGATTGGAATTCTTCGATCGCCAGCTTGGCGGCGGCCACGCGGTCGGGGTCCTGCAAGTGTGGGACATCGGGGAGCCTTTGTTCCAACTCCAGGGCCTCGTCGTTTCGCGACCCGGCCTCCGCCCCATACCCCCGGCTAATGATTGTCACCCGGACGTCCCGCTTACGGAACCAGCGGGCGAGCCACTCGACCATGGGCGTCTTGCCGGTCCCGCCCAGGGTGAGGTTGCCCACGCTCAGCACGGGCACATCGATCCGGTGGATCTCGGCCGCGCCGGTGTCGTAGCGTCGATTCCGCCAGCGGACGGCCCAGGTGTAGAGCACTTCGGCCAGCCGCAGCCCGCAGCGAAGCACGGCCGCCCAGGCCCCCCGACGCCGGCCGCTTACCAGGTCTCGAAACTGCGACGGGTTGAGCAAGTGACTACCCGAAATGTGCCGGTTCATCCGGCCTGGCCGACCAGCCGCTGGCGGACGTTGGCCCGGAACTCGTCGATATGCTCGGGCTTCTCGAAACCCACGGTCAGCGCGTCGACGCAGCCGAGGTCCATCACGAACCTCAGCGTCTTCTTGCGTTGTCGCGGATCGAACTTCCCTTCGCCGATCAGCTTCATGCCGATGATCCCCTTGCCGGCGGCGCGGATCTTCTTCAGCAGGGGCACGACTTGATCCGTCGGCCCGGCGGTCCTGTGGCCGAACGGGTTGACACCGACGTGGACCACGTCGACCCAGGGTTCCTTGGCGGCGGCCTCCAGGGCCGGGAGCGTGTGGATCGAGACGCCGTGTGCACGGATCAGGCCCTTTTCCTTGAGCTTGGCCATCGCGTCCATCTGGCGGCGTTGTTGCTGGGGCCAGTCGCCGCGCATCATGCAGTGGATCTGTAGCACGTCGATGTAGTCGGTCTGAAGCTCTTTGAGGAATCGCTTGACCAGCACGTCGGCCAACGGGCGTTCCCTCTCCGGCAGTCCTCCACGGTGGGTCCAGATCTTGGAGACCAGTTGGACCTGGTCGCGCGGCTTGCCTTTGAGCACCCGGCCCACGTAGGGATGCGTCCCGTACATGTCGGCCATGTCGAACTGCCGGATACCCTGGTCGTAGGCGTATCGCAGCAGGGCCTCGAACTTCTCCTTGCCCAGCCGGGTCTGGTTGGTCTGCCGGCCGCCGCCGGCCATGCCGGTGCCGCAGGAGATGCGGCAGGCCTTCAGATGCTTGCCCAGCGGAACCACGGCCGTCGGATCGAGGTCCGCCGGGGCGGGTTTGGGCGGGGCGGCCAGAACCATCTCGCCCGTCAACAGGCTCCCGGCCGTCCCGACGACCGCCGTGGAAAGGAATTCGCGGCGCTTGATCTTCATCGATCCTTCTCCTTGTTGAATGCAACTGTTACCAACGATCCGCCCGCAGTGGCTACCGCCGTGCAGGCTGTCGCCTCAAGTCCATCATAGAAGAGGCGAGCGACCCGAACAACCGCCGGCAGACGGGGAGCACCCTTCAGTTTTTTTCGCGCCCGGGCTTCCGAAACTCCCCGCTTCACTTCTTCCGGGGCCGTGGGGGGCGGCCCACGACGCTATCGTCGTCCTTGTACTGCTTCCTGAGACGTTCCAGTTCAGCCTTGAGTTCTTTAACCACGCCGGCGTACTGCGGATCGCCGTAGACGCTTTTCATCTCGCGGGGATCTTTCTCCAGGTCGAACAGCTCCCACTCGCCCAACTCGTGGAAGAAGATCAGCTTGTGCCGTGCGGTCCGCACGCCGTAGTGCTTGTTCACGCTGTGGACGGCGGGAAACTCGTAGTAGCGGTAGTACATCGACCGGCGCCAGTCGGCCGGAGTCTTGCCCCGAAGGATCGGCAGCAGGCTGCGGCCCTGCATGTCGGGGGGAATCTTGGCGCCGGCACAATCGAGAAACGTCTCGGCGAAGTCCAGGTTCAGCACGATCTCGTCGCTGACCCCCCCCGGCTTGATCCCGCCCGGCCAGCGGACCAAAAGCGGGCTGCGGAGCGACTCTTCGTACATGAACCGCTTGTCGAACCAGCCGTGATCACCCAGGTAGAAGCCCTGGTCCGAGGTGTACAACACGAT
>CAZUAM010000188.1:0-11096 GCA_964618095.1 uncultured Planctomycetaceae bacterium
CCCGCTCTTACCGGACTTTCGGATGCGTTCTGAGTAGATCTCCGATTACCCTGGCGTGTTTCCTCCTGCATTCGTGGCCGGCATCGGCGCGCCGATCGACAGTTTCGGGCGGCCGTAGACTAATCCAGCGGCGGCAGGATGACCTCGGCCAGCCAAGACCGGCGAAGTGACTTGACCACGCTGATAAACTGGTCCCAACTGACCGGCTTGGTCATGAAACCGTCCACGTGCAGGCTCTCCCCTTCGAGGATCGCTTTGTGGACCAGGGAGGCCGTCAGGACGACCACCGGAACACTCTTCAGTTCGTCATCCGCCCGGACCTCCGTGAGCACCTCGCGGCCGTCCTTCTTGGGTAACTGCATGTCCAGCAGGATCAAATCGGGACGTGGGGCCCTGGCGTAGATTCCGATGCGGTTCAAGAAGCTCATCGCCTCCTCACCGTCTTTCACCAGGCTCACCCGGCACTTGAAGTCGCCCTGCTTCAGGGCTTGGATCGTCATGCCGGCGTCCTCCAGATTGTCTTCCACCAGAAGGATTTCCATGGGCCTCCCCACGGTCTCCCGGCTCATGGCTCGTTCCTCCCCTGTTCGGGAATGCTGAAATGGAACGTGGCTCCCTTGCCGGGTTCCGACTCGCACCAGATTCGCCCCTTGTGGCGCTGGACGACCCGTTTGCAGATTGCCAGTCCGATGCCGGTGCCCGGATACTTCTCCACAGGGTGGAGGCGTTCAAAAACCGCAAAGATCCGCGAGAGGTGCTTGGAATCGATTCCGATACCGTTGTCTTGCACGGAGAACACCCACTCCTCGCCTGACTGTTTGCAGGAGACGTGCACCCGAGGCGGCTGGTGGCCATGAAACTTGATCGCGTTGCCGATCAGGTTCTGGAACAGTTGCGTCAACAGTGTAGGATCAGCCGCCATCGTGGGCAACTCGTCGCGCGTCACCTCCGCGCGATCGCGCCGGATCGTCTCTCCCAGATCAGCGATCACTCGGTCCACAATCGCATTGGAATCCACGGTCTCGAACGGCTCCCCGCGCGTGCCCACATAGGCATACGCCAGGATGTCGTTGATCAATTGCTGCATCCTCTCGGCAGCGTCCAAGGAAAGGTGGATGAAGTTGCGGGCACGTTCGTTCAGGCTATCGCGGGAGTCCTGCTCCAGGGCTTGCAGGTAGCTGCCCATCATGCGAAGTGGCTCCTGCAAGTCGTGGGATGCCACGTACGCAAACTGCCGAAGGTCGGCATTGGAACGGGCCAACTCGGCCGTGCGCTCCTCCACGCGCCGCTCCAACCCCTCGTACGCCTGCCGCAGTGTCTCCTCGGCCCGCTTGCGCTCGGTGATGTCCCGCGCAAACGCACAATTGTATTCCCGTCCTGCGAATTCCAGGTAATTGACCGTGATTTCCACGGGAAAGACCCTCCCGTCCTTGGCGCGATGACGGGATTCGAACGTGAAAGCGCCCCGCTGCTTGAGTTCTTCCCAGTGGGCCGGCCAGACCTCTGCCGGAAAGTCCGGGTCGATATCGTGCACGGTCATCGACAGCAGCTCCTCGCGCGAATACCCCAGACGGCGACAGGCCGTGAAGTTCACATAGATCAACCGCGCATCCGGACCCATCCAGAAAACCGCGTCTCCGGCGTGATCGACCGAAAACTGAGTCAGGCGAAGTGCCTCCTCTGCCGGTTTGCGCTCGGTAACGTCGCGCAGAATGCAGCGCGTGGAAAGAAACTCACCGTCCGGAGAAACGTGGGGGGACGAACTCCCTTCGAAAGCAATCACCCTGCCGTCCTTGGCACGCCAGCGAACCTCATAAACCTGATTCTTCCCGGCAATCAGATTCTGAAGCACGCCGATGATCGCTTCTCGGTCCTCCGGGACAACCAGGTCCCGGACAAGATTGCTGCCCCTTAATTCCTCGCGGGTGAATCCGGACAGCTTCTCACCCTGACGGTTGATGTCGAGTATGTTACCGTCCGCATCCGCTAGCAGAATGACGTCACTTGCCGACTCGAATAGATCCCTGTACCTCGCTTCCAAATCTCGAATGGATTCCTCGGCCTGCCCGCAATCGGTACTGCCCGTCTTCTTGTTGACCGTCCGTTCAGACCCCGCAGCGTCCGATTGAGCCGATGTCGACCTCTTCGCAGCCATGGTTTCACCCCGGATATTGGCCTTGACGTGAAACCCGTTTCTTGGTCAGGCCCCCCGGCAGAGTCGTGCTGGAGGTGGATTCGGGAGCTGCAAGGATCGGCCACGGCCCTTTGCCGAGGGCAGTTTTCCGAACAACGGTCCGACGGAAAGCTAGAAACGCGGCTCAAATCGCTACTGACGTGTGCCACGGCCGTGTCGGCCGTGCAGGTTTTCTGCTGCTACCGGGCACGGCCGACACGGCCGTGGCACACGGGTTCTAGCTCTCTGTCGGGTCGTTGTTTCCGAAAGCCTACCGCGCAATGGGAGTCTGCACAACCCCCCAATTCCGGGGCCAGGATTTCGCCTGCTCCTTTTCGGCACGCGTTCCGCCGGAGCTGCCGGGATTCACAACGACCAGCCCCGCCGATACTCGCAGCGCAAGAGGGCATCGGCCTCCGCGTTGTTGACGATTTTCATGGCCGCCGGCTCGAACTCCAGCTTACCCTCGAACTGGGTGGCAACGTTGCCCAGCATCAAAAACTCGTTCAGCGCGGAGGCGTAGTCAAAGTTCGCCCATGCCGGCTTGCCGCCCCGGCAGGCAATCAGCCAGTCCATCTCGTGTCCGCGCGAGCGATCGACCTTCACGGGCCTGCCCGTGTCGATCCCCTGGAACTGGTCTTGAGGCAGCAGCCGGAAGGTGGCGTTGTGGCCCGTCGTGTGAATCCTGCCCTTGGTGCCCACAATAACGGCCCCGGCAAACTCCAGCCCCTTCTTTTCTCCCTTGTTGCCCGAATCGGGGCCGTCGCTGATCAGCGGCTCGATGATCTCGCGGGCCGCCGGAGCCGCACCGTTGTACCAGGTGAAGGTGACCGGCGGCAGCCCGGCCCGAGCCGGGATCTCCCAGTTGACGATCTCCCAGCGCGGGAACGAAAGCTTGTTGATCCCCGAGCATTTCGCCTCAATGCGAACGACGGGGCTGGGCTCGGTGGAGGGGTCCGCCAGCCAGAGATCGTGGACCCCAAGGGCCATGAAGGCAAGGTTCGCCGTGTGCGAAGCCCAGTTGCCGAGCTGGCAGGTGCCAAACTCCCGCCAAAGGTTCCGCTGCATCCACTGGTGATGGTATGGCCGCAGCGCCGCGGGACCGAGCCAGAGGTCCCAGTTGAGGTGCTCGGGCACGGGTTGCTCACCGCCCGGCGGCTGCCGGCGATCTGCACCGCCGCCGGTGTTCCAGACGTGGACTTGCTTGATCTGGCCGAGGGCCCCGTCGCGGATCAGCTCCAAGGCGCGGCGAAACTGTCCGCTGGCGGTGCCCTGGTTGCCCATCGACGTGGCGGCCTTGTGCTTCCTGGCCAGCTTCCGCAAGGCACGTGACTCGTGGACCGTGCGCGTCAGCGGCTTCTCGCAGAAGACGTGCTTGCCGACCTTAAGGGCCGCGGCGGAGGCGACCGCGTGGGTGTGGTCGGGAGTGGCCACCACGACCGCATCGAGCCGGTTGCCCAGCTCCTCTAGCATTTTGCGGAAGTCGTGGTAGGTCTTCGGCTTCCTCTTGGTCAGGCCCTGGTAGTTTTCCGCCGCCTTCCGCTCCCAGGGGTGCGGTGAGCCGGCAAAACGCTTCGCGCCGTCCTCCCAACGCTTAAAGGCATCGGCGATCTTCTTCTGGCTGACGTCGCACAGGGCGACGACGTTCTCCATCCTGGGGATGGTGTCGACGAACCAGGTGCCCCGCCCGCCCACGCCGACCAGGGCCAGATTCAGCTTTTCGTTAGCTCGGTAGCTCCACGCCGGCGCGGCGGAGGAGAGAATCAACAACCCCGCTCCACCTTGTGCCGCGCCGGTGAGGAACTTGCGGCGATTCATTCGAGATGGCATGACTCGCGACTCCTGATCATCGGGGAACACTTCACGGCCCTTACGGTTCTCAGATTCCATTGGGGACTTTCGCCGCGACGGAACAATCCCATCTTGAAGGACGCAGCCAGCCCTGTCAAGCAATCGAACGCTCGCTGCCCGATGTCAGCTACAGCCGCGCCACCAGATGGTGTCGCCCTCGGCTCCGGGCAGAACGGTCGTTCAACGTCTTAAACCCGTCGGAGGTGAAGACTCGGCTGATTGGCTCAACAGAGACTCGAACCGAGACTTCTTGCTTCACACCGGGTGCGCCCCCTCTTCTCCTCTGATTGGCACGCCTCCTCGACACGGCCGGTTCTCCGGACCCGCCTCCCGTTCGGTCTGGCGAGGCAGAGTGGCCCATTGACGTCAGCGGCAGGACTCAATCTGCAGCGGCGGTGCGGTACGGCTTGCCGGCAAGGTAGTGTTCCAGGCGCTCATGGATGCTGACGGCCAAACCGGCCTGTCCCCGGCGCAGCGCCAGGCCTTCGGCCTCCAACGCGGCGTGTACGGCGTTTGCAAATCTGCCGGATTCGGCATAGGCGGCGGCGAGTGTGTCTATCAGTCCCGGGAGCATTGCTTCCGCGATTCTGCGTGCACGCTCGTCGCGTGGGTGCTCGATCTGGAGCATCGCACTCGTCCTGGCGTACGTTGCCAGCAACACCGCCTCTTCGCCGTCACGGATTCGCTGGGACGGGTGCGTGGAGTAGATCCAGGCCAGCCTCTTCGAGGCGGGGATGTTCGAGGGGTGCGATCTGGGGAGACTCTCGACGGAGAGGCGATAGTACTCGGCGGCCTTCTCGATATCGCCCTTCTTCTCCGATGCCTGGCCGCGCCGATAATACCGGAGGGCTTCCTCATGATCGATTCTGACCGCCTTGCGCGGCACTTCCGGCGTTGGTTCCTGGGTGGCGTCTCCGCCCGAAGCCGCGCCGGACGCACGACGCGCCTGCACAAAGACAGCGTGCTTCGGCTCCGCCGATGCAAATGCCCGCAGTAACTCGTCCTGCCCGACGCGGATCGGTTTGGTGATCAGCTCCGGCGCGTTGAAGTTATCGAGAAAGGAATCGTAGAACGTCGGATCTTGCTGCGGCAGCAAGAGGGGCTTGTGGGCCCTGCCGTCGGGGTCGATGTAGCTGAAGTAAGTCCTGCCGAACAGGCCGTCGCGGCGCTTGCTGGCAAAAACGATCCACCGGCTATTGCTGGACCAACAGTGCCACGAATCGCTGCGCTCGCTGTTGATCTCGAGCCGCCAATGCCGCCCGCTCTCCAGGTCCATCATGTACAGATCGCAGCTTTGCTGGTAGACGGGGAAGCAGCCGTACTCGGACATGCAAAACAGCAGGAACCGGCCGTCGGGAGAGACCCTTGGCTCGTTGATGCTCAGCCCGGTCTCCTTAGCCGAGAGCAGCGTCTCCAGCTTGCCCCAACTCTCGGCGGCGACGTCGCAACTGATCCGCATCAGGTCGTAGCGCACCCTGCGGTAGCTCAAGGGCAATTCCTTCTTCGCCCTCAGACCCTTCTCCCAAAGCCTTTCGGCGCTACAGAAATACAGATACCTCCCGTCCGGAGACCACGTGGGAAACGTTTCCAGCCGATCGGGAGCCGAGATTTCGGGCGTGCTGGTGACCGAATTGGAATCGACCAGATAGAGGCACAAGTCGGAATTGTGGTCGAACACGTCACGGGAGTAGCCCACCGCATGGTGGAACTGCATCAGCTCGTTGGCGGAGAAGGCCGCCAGGCGCCCGCTCGGGTGCCATGATATGTAGGATGCCGCCGAGGCGTTGAAGCTGGTTCGGGTATCGATTTTCGTGGCGGTTCCCTCTCGCGCCAGGATCATGGCCGCTCCGGCTTCTCCGCCGCGGACGTGCAGGCACATCGTATCCGGGTTGTTGTTGACAAACGTGTGGCAATTCACACAGCGACGAGAATCGGGGTTGCTCAGCAGGACCGGAGTCTCGTCGTACGTGCTCACGTTCCGCTGGTACGTGCCCATATTCGTGTAGACGTTGTGCACCGGCTTGAGGCGACGGTATGCCAGGTAGGAGTCAACGTCTTCCCGTGCAATCTCGTTTGTGATCGTCCCGAATCGCCGCCATTGGCCTTGTTCTCCCCTGCTGTAAACGTCGAAGTACAGCTTGTTGCCGCGGTTCAGTTCAAGCAGGGCCTTCCATTTCCCCGCCGGGATCACGATCCCCGCCGTCCGGCTGGAGACGACGAATCCCTCGCCCTGCTCGGAATAGACTCTCACCCGGTACTCCCCACCGGTTTCCTTGACCACAAAACTCAAGGGCGCGATGTTCGGAGGAATCGTACAGCCGGCGTAATCGGGGTCGATCCGGGCGGGCCGGCCGGCGTGGGAGTACGTTTGCGGGACTTGCGGCCAGAGACGGAGAGACAGACACCACGCGACCGCCGCCACCATCACCACGATAGCTGAGACAAGAAAGAAAACCCGGCGGCGAGTGCTCATCCTGCCCCTCCCGACCTCCCCGTCAGAAGGTAACGGCAGCAACTGTTGGGATACCTGGCCGCCAGCGCCGCGGCGATTGCCTTCTTGTCACCACCGCAATCCTGGGCTATCCGGATCACCTCGCGAGCTCGATCCAGCGCATGCTTCTCGATCTTCTCCGTAGTTCGCGCGTCAAGGACGCCCGGGCTGCCGACGTTGTGGGCGTACAGCAGGATCGCTTCGGCGTAATGCTCCGGAATCGTAGGGTAGTCGAACTCCTCCAAGCGGCCGATATTCAAGGCCACCTTTCCCGGCTGCCTGGTCAGCAGATAGTAGGCCATCAGATACTCAAGGGCCATCCGGTTCTTGGGATTCCTGCCCAGAAGTGCCACAAGAATCGCTTCCTTCGACTCCGTCACCATGTCCGACACCGGCATCACCGATCGCAAGTACTGGATCTCTCGGTCCGACGACATCAGCGGGTCCTGCTCGAGGCGGCGCAAACAGTCAGCGGCCCACGGCCCATGAATAATGTCCCTGCTCAACACCCCCAGGAAAACCCGAGCTGTGTCCGGCTGACGTTTGACCATGTAAACCAGGGCCAACTGGCGGAGGGTCTCCGGGCGCTCTCCGTTGATCTCCAGCGCCTCCAGCGCGGCGTGCTCCGCTTCGTTGATCCGTCCCAGCCTGAGCAGGACTTCGCAACCGCCCTTGTACGACACGGCCTTCGGGCCAAGTCCAAACAGCGCACGGGGATTCTGCGGGTAGGAGAACATCCGGCTTCCCAGTTGACCGGTTTCAAACAGTGCCCGGTTGATATCGACCATCAAAGAAGCAGGATAGTCCCCCCCGGGATAATGCTCCACCTCGGCCAGAAACTCCGGCCACATTTCCCTCCGCGCCAAGTAGTTTGCCCGCAGCGCCGTCCGGGCGTCCTTGTCGAGTGTGTACAGGGCCACTGAAGCACTGGCAGCCACCAGGGCCAGCACCGAACCAGCAAGCCTCAGCTCGGTGCTCCGCAAGTACGTGCCGATCTTGCCGGCGCGAGAGACGACCACCGACGCCATCCGCGCAACCTGCTGCCGAAACGGCAAAACCATGGCAACCAGGACGAAGAAGAGGTAAACAGCCCAAACGGCCACCTCCGTCGCTTGCTTCAAGGAGTGCACCCCACAGGGGCGAAAGTACGCATCTGCCAACGTGATACCGAAGACGTACTTGCCCTCAAGCGGAATCCCTGCTGCGCCCAGAAGATACAACCCCCCCAAGACATATCGCCGCCTGGCCAGGAGCTCAGGCAGGGCACACAAGACGGCAAACAGCAGGTAGAGTCCGCCTGCGGCATAGTACAAGGGGACGGACACAGCGCCGAAAAGCAGAAAATGCAGCGGCGCCTTGCCCGGTTGGTTGGCAACCAGGTTGTAGAAAGTCGCCAGCATCAGGGCCGCAACCAGCGCCACGACGCTCTCGAGGCGAAACGTGTACTGATTGTATGCAACCAGCAGCAGCAGGGGAGGTACGAACCGCAGACCTCGGCTGCCCCCGCCGCCGCCGCCGATCTTGATCAACCAGTCGGTGAAAACACAAACCAGCCAGGCCCCGGCGGTCAGAATCAGCGGGCCCAGGTGAGGGTAGTAGTAGTACTGACAGCAGCGGGCAGCCACGTACTCGGCCAATCCGCCCGGATGGACCAGAAACTCCCTCAAGAACGCTGCGCCCTGCAAGTAGATCGGGAAGTCGATCACCTGGCCGGAAGGCAGGGCGACCTGGTCGGCGTGGTAGAGTAAGCGCGGATCGAGGCACTCGTGGACGTAGAGATAATAGAGCACGAAAAACGTGCCGGCCACCAGCCGGGAAATGATTCTGCTGGGGCCGGCTGCCCGCACAACGAAACCAAGACCCAAAGGCCGCCGGAAAGACCGCCACGTGCCATCGGACGCAGGGCGAGCCGTCCTCTTAAGTCGTCGTTTCCGCCGACTGGACACGTTTCTGACTCGGCTACTGAACTCAACGCTGCCGGCAAATCCGTCGTTTCCCCACCAACGTGCGAGAACCGCCAAAACGGATTCTACTCGTCACTGCAACTCCGGATTTGCCAATACCCCCGACACGCTATTGAGCCCTGCCTTGCGAATGATCGGGGTGCGGGTGGCAGCTCGTCTGCCGCTGCCTGAGTGCAAGGGCGGGTAAGCCGCCCATGGCGCCCACTAGCTCATTGTCCGTGCAGGACTCAATAATCGAATGTCCACTTCTCCAGTATAATGGGCCCAGCATGAGCCGTCAACCACGACGGGCTCGAGCTCAACCACGTCCACGCGACGTCCGGACCCCGTTCCTCGCCGCAATCCGCCCGGGCAGTCTCGTCGGCTATCGTTAGCCCGGATTCTTGACGGGGTGCCACGGCCGCCGTGTCGGTAACGTGTAAAGCAGCCGTCCGCAGCACGGCCGACACGGCCGTGGCACTCGAGACTTGTTCCAGCGTACTTCTTGTGAAGAATTCGGGCCATCGAAAGGGGCCGAAGTTGTCCGCGGGCGGTGGGCGACCGAGCCGTTGCTGCTACGGGGGTGAGGTCGGATATCCGAGTTCCGCCCCGATGCCCAGACTCAGCGGATCGTACCTCCGGACGCGAAACGGCCCTGCCGCCAAACGTCGTGTTGCACTACTGAGCGCGGTCTCCGCTCTCGGCCTCGATGGCGCGGAGCTTGTAGATCAGGGCCCGGCGGCTGATGCCCAGCTTCTTGGCGGCCCGGGTGCGGTTGCCGTCACATTCTTCCAGGGTGGCCAGGATGGTCGCCCGCTCGACCTGCGACAGCCGGCCGGCGCCGCGATCGGCCGGGCCGGTGCCGGATGCCAGGGGGGCGATCTTCGGCGGCAGATGTTCCGGCAGGATCACGTCGCCGCGGCAGAGCAGGCAGGCCCGCTGGATGGCGTTGCGAAGCTCGCGGACGTTGCCCGGCCAGGTGTGCGAGAGCAGGCACTGGATGGCCTGGGGGGAGAGACGGACCGGGGAGCCGGCGAACTCGGCGGCGAACTGGCGGGCAAGCGGCAGCATGTCCTGGTGACGTTGCTTAAGCGGCGGCACGATCAGTTCCACCACGTTGATCCGGTAGTAGAGGTCGTCGCGGAAACGGCCCTCGGTCACGGCCTCGCCCAGGTCACGGTTGGTTGCCGCCACCAGCCGAGTGTCGACCTTTACCGGTGCGTCGCTGCCGACCGGCGTGATCTCTGCGGATTCCAGCGCCCGCAACAGCTTCGGCTGGAGGTGCAACGGCAGTTCGCCGATCTCGTCCAGGAAGAGCGTGCCCCGGTGGGCTGCCCGGAAGAAACCCTGCCGGTCCCCCTCGGCGCCGGTGAAGGCCCCTTTGGTGTGTCCGAACAGGGCGCTTTCGATGAGTGACTCGGGCAGCCCGGCACAGTTGGCGGCAACCAGCGGCCCTTCGGCGCGGGGACTCCACTGGTGAATCAGTTGGGCGACGATCTCTTTACCCGTGCCGCTTTCGCCCGTGATCAGCACCGGTGCGTTGGAGGGCGCCACCACCGCGGCGGTCTCGACGACGCGGCACATGGCGGGGCTTTCGCAGACAAAGCCGGCCGGGAGTTCCGGGAGCGGCCTGTCGCCGGGCTGCGGCTCTGGGCGGGACGTGCCGACGGCGTCGGCGATGGCAACTTCCAGTTCGTCCAGGTCGATCGGCTTGGGCAGGTAGTCGTCGGCCCCGCCCTTCATCGCGGCTACCGCCTGGCGGAGGTCGGCGTAGGCGGTAATCAGCAGGACGGGCAGTTCGCCGGCGAGCTTGCGGATCTCGGCCAGGGCGTCGATCCCGCTCATGCCGGGCAGGCGGACGTCGAGCAGAACCATCTCCGGCGGAGCGGTTCGGATCGCCTCCAGGGCGTCTTCGGCGGAGGCGGCTTCCCGGACCTGGAATCCGAGCGACTCGACGAAACTGCCCAGCAAGCGACGCTGGGCCGCCTCGTCATCGACCACCAGGATCGTGCGTCGGCTGTCAGCCATCGATTCCGCCGAGCCAGAAGATGGACCCGCCGCCGGGCCGCGGGGTGTAACCGGCCTGCCAATCGTGGGCGGTTGCGATCCGGCGGACGATGGCCAGCCCCAGGCCCGTACCGTTGGAACGGGTGGTGAAGTAAGGCGTGAACAACGACTGGATCGCGTTGGCGGCGACCCCCGGGCCGCCGTCGGCCACTTCGATCCGCTTGTGCCCATCTTGACCGCGGCGAAGGGTGATTTCAACCGTTCCACCCGCCGTAGAGGACTGCACGGCATTCTGGACCAGGTTGAACAGCGCCTGGCGGAGCATTTCGCGGTCGGCGCGGATCGTCTCGATCGCCGAGACCGCTCGGCGGGTGAGGGTCAGATCCTTTGCCTCCAGGTCGGGTTCCAACAGTCCGGCCAGTTCGTCCATCAACTCGGCGACACGCACCGGTTCGCGCTGTGGCTCACACGGCTTGGCAAACGCCAGGAACTGGTTGATCCGCGCGGTGACCCGGTCGCATTCCTCGACGACCGCGTGGGCCTGTTGCCGCTGCTCCGGAGACTGGAGGCCGGACTGGTCCAGTCGCTGGGTCCATCCGCGGACCAAGCCCAGCGGATTGCGGGTCTCATG
>CAZUAM010000189.1:0-11073 GCA_964618095.1 uncultured Planctomycetaceae bacterium
CGTGACCTTCCAAGGTTTACCGAAATGGTCCACAAAAACCGTTTGGTGCTAGGAGTGCTCCATGTTCAGTCGCAAGGCCCCGAGATTCCCTGATCGGGGGCAACGGTCACTTCAGAGGGTTTCATTCTCTCGATGTGAATATCACGTCCGAGAACGTTACCTTCAAGCCGGTTTCCGGCAACCTTCACACGCCGGCAATACTCCAGGTTCAACATGTGCTTGCGTCGGTGGTAGGGCTGGTAACGCGTGCTCCGCACGATCCGGTTGTTGCTGAACTTCAAACCGTCGACGGACTTCGCATAGAGCACGGGGTAGTCGAATGCGTGGAAAACGTTCTCCTCGATCCGGATGTTGCGATGGAACGGTTCCGGGGCTTTCTCCGGAGCGGGGATAATCGGGAATATGCTGATGATGCCCTCGCAGAACTGGTACAGGTTGGTCATGCAGGGATCCCTGAACGTATTGCCGCGAATCAACACGTCTCGCACGGCGCCGGACTCGTACCACCCGTTCGCGTCGCCGGAGATAAGGATGGCCGACCCGCTCGACTCGAAGACGTTGCCCTCGATAACGACCCTGCCCGGCGTGGTCACCAGGAGCCCCCGCGCCCGACAACTGCCAAACCTGCAGTTGCGAATCTCCAAATCGGGGGACCAGGTGAGATTCTCGAGTGCGTCGCCCTCCTCCAGGCCGTTCGGAACGGGGCCATCGAGAGTCAACTCGAAGTCGGTGGTGCTCAGTAATTTGAACGCACGCACGGTTCCCTGCGCGAAAGTGTGCATGCTCTCGTTCTCGATGAAGGCGATCTTGTCACCCTCGCGGCCCCACTGCATGCCCACGCTCATCCCGTGCATGAATCGACAGAGCAGACGATCATCGGCCGTCTTGCGGATGATTCGGACGCTCGTCCCATGCACGTTGATGGGATCGTCCATTAGTCCGGCAAACTCGCAGTTCTCGATTCGGACCATTCCGCGGCAGTTCGATATTTGGGCGCCGTCGTCATGGCCGCTGAGGTAGCGCCGCTTGGCCAGGTTGGGTCGTACATGGCACCGGTCCAGGTGGACGTTCTCCGAGAATTGAGCGAGTACCCCCAGGCCTGCGCAATGAAACATGTCGATGTTCTGAAGCACGAGATCCTTGCTGTGAAGCAGGAATATGCCCGCGTGATCGCGCGAACTGTGGCGCATGACCAGGAAATTGCCCTTGGCCGGCTTGCGTCCCTTGGCATTGTGCAATCGGACCAGCCACCGCTTCAACTGCTCAGCGCGATAGTCTCCGTTGCCTCGCATGCAGCCGTCGCCGCCACCCGGGGGAATCAGGCGCGTGCCGGCTTCGAATTCAATCGTGCCCCCCCACCGGCTCTTCCAGCCTTCGCCGACGAAGACAATCTTGCCGTCCTCGACTACGCAGGGAGACTCGAAAGCATTGATCTTCAGATCGATGGTGTCGTCACCCACGTCGACGACCTCGGCCTGAGCCGTCAAGGGAATGTCCCAGTCGATCGTTACGTTGCGAATCGACACTCGCTCGCAGCGCTCTACTGTGAACGGCTGCATCCGGCCGTGGAAGACGAACTCGCTGCCTGAGCCATCGATGGTCAGGCCCTTGAAGTCCTCAATGAGAATGGCGCACGTTTTCGGGTTGTTGTCGTAGCTGTTCGATTCCCAATAGACCTTCTGTTCGGCGTGTTGTGGCCAGAAGTCGTACCGCCCCTTCGGAAACACAAGCAAGGCAGCTTCAGCTTTCCGACATGCCTCCAGGGCCTTTCTGACGCCGGCAACAGCGTTCTCGCGGCTGTTCGGCCGCACGCCGAAGTCGGCCACGTTGATCGTCTCTGCCGCCGCCTGAACCGATGCGACGACCAGATGCAAGGCGAGCAGGGTTGTCAAGCTTGTTCTCATGGTATACCTGAGGGGGTTATTGTGAACACGTGTAAATCATCCGGTACGATTGGCCGCCATCGGTACTCTTGTAAATGCCGTGGCGGTTGCACAGGTAGAGGGTTCTCTCTTCCTCCTTGTCGGGCAGGGTGCACGATATGCCTGAATTCAACTCGGTAGCCGCGCCTTGAGCGTCGACTTTCGCGTTGTCCGACAAGACGGACCACTTGCCGGTGGTGCGTTCCGGAACGCAATAGACCGGGCTTCTCTGCTTTCCGGAAAAGGGTGCCGCGTAGCTGGTCGACTTCAATCGCCATTCGTTCGGCCGCGTTTCCTTCATGAACTGCCGGTAGCCCAGTGCCGTGAACAGGATATCCGAGGGCATCTCGTGGCGGCGCTGCGAAAACACATTTCCATGTTGCCAAGTGTAGTAGATTCCGCGGGTCGTGGCAAAGGTCGCGAAATTCTGCTGTGCGCCAAAACCGATATTGGTGACCCCGAAATCCGGCAACTCACAGGAGGTGCCGAAGCCGGGTTTCCCATCCCGGAAACCGGCCCAGTAGATCCGCCCCGGCGCTTCGACCGGCGAAACGGGCTTGCCCAGGCCGAGTGCCCTGAACTGTTCGTCGGCAAACGTTCCGACCACCAGAACCGGCCCTTTCCCGGTTTCGGGAATAAACCCAAGGCAGGTGATCCGCTCGCCCGCCAGCCCGGCGCACTGCCAGGTCCTGCCGGCGTCTGTGCTCAGGAAAAGCCCCTTGGTTTCTCCGCCGGCGGCGACCAGGTCAGGGTCTTGCGGGCAGAACGAGATCACCTCGCCGAAAAGAGTGGTGGGACCACGGCCGTCGAAGTCGATCTCGCGCGTGACGAGCATCCAGGATTTGCCGCCGTCAATGCTCCTCCAGAGGCCGCTTACGAGCGTTCCATCGACGATGCTGCCTCCCGCGCGCAGAACAATCGAACTGTTCTCGGGATGCACTGCCACAGAACGCACTGCCAAGGCATCAGGAGCACTCAACCCGCGGTTGACGGCTCTGAAGGTCTCTCCGCGATCGTCTGATTTGAACAGCCCTTGACTCGGACTCCTTGCATACAGGATTTCAGGGCCTTTGTGTGCCTGAACGAGCGCGGTGATACGATTCTCAAGACCCAGGTCTTCCTTTCTGGGTTTTTCCCGGACCTCCTCAGGGACCTTCCCTCTCTCCAGGGTCATATTGTCAAGCCCGCCCTGAAACAAACCGCGGCCTTTGCCGGGAACCGCCCGGAACGACACGCCGGCATACTGCTCGTCCGTGTACTTCTGGCAGACGTGCTCCATTGCCTTTCGCCACGTCCTTCCATCCGCGGAGGTGAACGATTGATACCTCTTCCCGCGCCGGATGATTCTCAGCCACCGGTGATCCGCCGGAAATGAGGGTATACACATTCGGCCACCGCCGCCCGAGGCCCCTTCGGCGCCATAGCCGTGCGGGTAGAAATATGGGCCCTGATGAATACTGGTTACCTCGCCCCAGTACGACATGAACATCCCCGGCGTTCTGTCCGGACCCCTCGTGTTTACACCACCGTAGAAACTGCCAAGGCGGGGATGCTCGGGAACAAAACTCATGTACCAGAAGCAGTAATACGTGCCCTGGTCCCAGGCGGGCCAGCGCCGGTCCTTCATTACAACGTCGGAGCCCTCGCGGACATTGGGCGTGAAACCGGTGGCCCCGGCAGGGGATCCGGAGAAAAACAACCCGATCGCTGCTACACCGAGGATAGTTGCGCTGGTTGCGCGATGTGAAGTCTTCATATTCTTCATCTTGTACCCTGTTCTTGATCTATCTCTTTCTCGAGCTCTTGCTTCAGCGACCAGTCGGCCAGTGCGACGCAATTATGGCCATGCCCTAAGAATCAGGAAGGAGGTACGCAAGTCAGTCTATCAAGAAGCCTCGAATGCGACGAATCCCATCAACCCCGAGCTATACACATAAACAAATTCGGCCCGGGCATGAACCTCCACGATCCTGCATCAATGCCTCTCCAGATTCTCGCTATCCAAAACTTTCTCGGCCTCGCGCTGGCGACGATCTGCCGCCTGGGCCTGAGCGAGCTTCCGCTGGTGGTCGATCCAGCGACGGTACTCGCCATCCTCCTGCGATCCGCGTGGTGCAAACGGTGCGTCGGGCCAAGGCCAGTCGTCGGTCCGGAAGGGCGCGGCCGGGAGCCCGTTGCTGCCGGCCCCTACGAGCGTCCCTCTGGGGTGAGTCGCCCAGGCGTAACGCACGGCGACCGACTCGGTCACAAAGGGGCTGGAAACTGTGACCTCGCTGGATCGGGCCATCCGCGCCTCGGCGGGAAAAAAGTGACGGCCTTCTCCGGCGAGGGCAAAGCCCTCGATCTTTGCCCGTCCTCCGAACGTCGCATGAATGGGCTGGTCAAAGGTCACCACCATCGCACCGCCTTCGCGCCGGACGGCCTCATACAGTGGCGTCCGATAGGTCACGTTCTTGCCCTACTGCGTCGCCAGCGCCCACCGTGCAATTCGTTCCCCAAGCGGGACCTTGTACGGCGAATGCATCTGAATGTGGCCCAGGTCGTAGGCGACGACGAAACCTGTGTCGGGGTGCGCGAGATGCGCCTTCAGTTGAGCTTCCCGGATGTACGGCGCCCCTGAAACCATGTTGATTTCCGTGTCTTCAATCTCCGCCGGAAAGCCCCAACTGACCATCTGACAAATGCCGAACGGGAGTTCGTCGTCGCGGAACGTCCGCCGCCACTCGGGGATGAGATTGGCAAACGTCTTGGTGTACAAAGCAGGACGGGCGCCTCCGACCGCATTGTTAATGCCTTGGTAGAAGATCGCGCCTTTCACACTCAATCCGGCAAAGGGGGCAATCACGCCGTTGAATGCCGCTGCCGGATTATTGCGGTCGAAGGCCGGTGACGGCTTGGGCTCCGTCGGCCTGGGCGGAACCGGCTTATCGCGCTGGAGCACCATACCGTCATCGAAGATGTGCGGCACCCGCAACTCGGCCGCGCAGAGGCCACTGTGTTGGAGAGAGAGTAGAACAACGATCAACAGATAACGAAATAGTCTTGGATTAGGTTGTTTTCATGGGTCACCCTGCGAAGCGTCTTGTTGCTTTCTTGGTCCTGATTGGAGAGGAGAACGGAATCACACGTTTTTCACCGGGAGTTGCCCCTTTTTTGGGGGTTGGCGAAGCGCCGGCGGATTGTCGTCGGCTTCGATGGCCGCGATGGTCTCGCGGACCAGGTCGATTTGCGGCTGAAGGCCGCGAGCCTCGGGGTGGTTCTGGAGTTGCTTCTCGAGTTCGCGCAGTCGTGGGACGAGCGGCTTGGCCGCGCCGCCGTACGATTGCAGAATCTTCAGGCACTCCGAAATCCGATACCGTTTGCCCCACCGGTCGATGTCCATGACGTCAAGACACAACGGCATCCCTTCGGCAACGCGGTGTTTCGCCAACAGCTTCAGGCCTTGGAGGCGAATGCCGCTGGCGAACATCACTCCGCTTGGGGCAGGCTCCTTTATCGCTCGAACCACGTAGGGCAATAGCGGTTCCACTTCCTCGAACGTAAGATGGTCGTAAACCGAGCCGACGGCCGAGCGGGCGCGGCCGTCCGGATTGCCCAGCAACTTCCTGACAGCCGCATGGAGCAATTCCGAGTCTATGCCTTCGAGCGAACGAGAAATGAGCCCGACCATTCGAAGGGCACCGCCCTTGTAGAACAGTCCGAACGCCAGGTACCGCTGTGTCATCTCGCGCGGGTCGTTCTTATCGTCTTTGACGGCAAGTCTCAGGAGTTCGTTGACCGACTGCTTTGCCGGTGCTCCGATCGCAGACAGCGCGTAGCAAGCCTGAATCCGCAACCAGACGTCTTCATCTTTCAGGGTGTCGGTCAGGGCCGGCACGGCGCCGCCACCGCGCTGTTTCAGCGCACCGATTGCCTGGCACGCGCCGTAGCGAGCATTCAGGTTGTCGCCTTCCAGCAGGGCGAGTAGTTGTGGAACCTAGTGCGAAAAGCGTCACCGCAGCCCCATTTCACGCTCCAGCGCAGGACCATCTTGCGCTCGATTCACAGGCGGCGGGACAGGCCACCCGTGTGACATGCCCTTCAGGTAGGCGAGCATGCCCTCTTTCAACTCTCGAGCATCCGACGCCAGCTTCTCCAGGGCCAGGGCCGATCGCGCCGCCTGCGTCAAGAAGATCAACACGACTACCAGGTGGAAGATGACGCCGACGAGTATCCACAACTCCATGGTTTCCTCCTTCCTGGTTGAGCGCATTGAAAAAGCCGCAGTGTCGGCAACTCCTGCTGACGCTCGGGGAAGCGCTGCCCCCGGAGAGGCGAAGTTGCCGATGCGGCCGTTCGATACAAGTTGTCCTCCCGATTTCAGCACCTCCATTATCGCACATCGGCGCGGTACGTCAATCCCCTAAATCCTTACTGCTGAAGAATTACCGTCGCGCCAGCGTATCAGCCGCAGAATGCCGCCGTTCTCTGCTTTCTCAGCCTCCGTAATCGCCCGGCCGAAGCTCTTGCGAGCGTCATCCGTGAAGAGCTTGCCGCCTACGCCCAGAACTACATCACCGACTTCGAGCACGCCGTCGGCTGGCGATCCCTTGTCAACTTTTGTGATCAGAATCTGGCGGGCATCGGTTGTTTCCAGCAACCGCCCCCAGATCCAGCCGCGGGCCCCCGTCGGTCCCAGATTCCAATCGTGCTTGTCATCCTTCTCGCCGCCTTTGGTCAGATCGGGTACTGGTTTCGGCGACTTGGCCGCGGCCCGGACCGGCGAGGCATCGCCCCAGAGAATCACGACCGACAGCAACACGAAGACAATCAGTGCTGGTTGTATCTTCATCTGGTAATCTCCTCTCGTGTTTCGTTCCGCAGCGGTGTCACTTGCCGAGCAACTCCCGCATCGCTTTCAGCTCGAACCACCTTATCGCAATTCCTCTCTGGTAGGGGGCCGACAGCCTCAAGGTCCGTGTGCCCTCCTTCAATCCTATTTCGACTTCCTCCGTTGTTCCCCACAGACCCGTCGTGTTAGGGATCTTGACCGTTGCAAGCTTGCTCGTATCGACGCTGACGTCCAACACCTGATCACGGTTTGGTGTCGCAACTCGCATGCTCAGTTTGTAGGTTCCCGTCGCGGGCACATCGACGGTGTAGTCGATCCAACTGCTTTCGATGTTCTTCTGGAAATTCACCTGCTTGCCGCCCGTAAAGCAATCGTATACAAGTACACCAGACATTCTGGAGAACGATTCCGCCTCGACGTTCGAAACGCCAGACGCCACCTTTCGCGGTGGTTCCGGTATGTTTGGTGTTGCCGGCATGGCCACCGATCGCACCAGCTCAGATTCAGGTGCCGACTGCTGAATCTTATGAACGACTGCCATGACCGCATCCGCGCGGTCCTTCGAAGCAAGTGTTGCTGCAAGCCATCGCAGGTGTTCACCTTGCGAGAATTCCGTCTCGTGTGACCGTAATGCGGCTTCCGCGAGAAACTCGGGGCCCGATACTCCCTCACACTTGGATACGTGCCAGCCGCGACCATAGACAACTTTCCAAACACTACCGGGCTGAGGTTCCGAATCAGGGTCGACCGCCTTAATGGCAAAGGCGGCATGACCGGGCTGGCCGACTCCAACTACCGGGATACCGAACGCACGACACGTCATGCTGCCGAACCACGATCGGGGGCCACATTTTCCGCCGCCTTCCATGACGGTCACGAATCCTTTGGTATAGAAAAACGGTGAGCTCCTACGCCACACCTCACTTACGATCTTGTGAACTTGCTGATCCTTCCGCAAATCGGGTCGCCAGGTGTTTACCATTTCCCTTACCCAACTCAGTTCCTTGTCGGATGCCCAGTCCGAGACGATCTTCCGATATTCCCAGACGGAAAGCGTGTCGAAAATGGGGAACAGTTCCTCCTTCTTATGTGCGGACTTGAAATGCTTATAGCGATCGACGGGATCGATGGGCACGGCGCCGATTCCGCCCGCACCGACATAGCTCATCGCAGGCGGAGGGGAAAGGGCCGTGGCGATGGCCAGTTTCAGATAGATGCCCTTTTTCGAGTCGGGATCGGTATCGAAGAGTTTTCTCCAAAGCTCCAGCGACGCCATGTCCAGCGTGAAGGTGTTCGCTTCTCTCCTCTCCCTCCCCGTCGGTGTGGCGCCTGCCAAATACAGATCCATTGCCTCGGTATTTCGCAGAAGCCAAGCCAGCAACGTCCTGTTGCCTTGATCGGCCCGGGCAAACGCGCCGACGTCCTCGACACCGTGTTTTGAAAGGAGCTGTCTCTGACTCAGCGTGTTGCGGAAGACAGGATCCTCGAGCAGCGCCTTCATGCCTGCCTCGGTTGTCTTACTTGCATCGGCGGGCGTTTTCTGATTCAGCCACGCGGAAATGTTGCTAAAATATGCGGTGAAATCACCCGCCTTGACTGCCTTGTCGAGATCATCCGTATTGGGCTCCCAAGCATAGAGGTTTAGGGCAAGCAATAGTAACAGGATACAGGCGATGAACGGCTGGGCCGTTCGGTTCTTCAACGTGGTCATCATTTACCTCGCATATTCAAGGTTTTCGCGGTTCTTTTTGCCACACCATGCTTGCCAGAATCGAAGGCTCACCGAGAGTCTTGGGGCGAAAGGACGTTCTCCCGCTCTACTTCTTTTGCGAAGGCTTGATCAGCAGCACCTGTTCGTCAAGGTAGTCGCCGACGACCCGGCCGAAGCTGAGTTCAGGTCCGATCGCATTGCGTGCGGCGCTCTTGCCGATCGTCAACGGGCATTTCGTTTCATAGTAAGACACCCAAACGTCGTCGCGCACAATGCCGGACTGCCCGGCAACCACGATCGCACGCAAGCGATGCCATACCGGTTTCACGGGATCGAGCGTCGGTTGGATGTCTCGTGTGATCTCCTCCCACGTGCGTGTGCGTCCGTCAAACTGCATCAACACTCCGCCTTGAATACACAGATCCAGTTGGCTAGCATCCTTACCACCCGGCTCATGCGTGCAGATGTCCAGCCACCGCTTGCTGGCTCCCGAAAACGCAAAAGACAACTCGATCGTCATGCGCTGTTGCGGCACGTTGAAACCGTGCCATAGAGCACACCCACCGCGGGACTCCGATCGTTCGCCGCGCACGCTTTGCCGTGATCCGTTCGCTCCGCTTCTAACCGCTTTTATGGAAGGCGCCTTTGCATCATGAAACGCCTTCCAGCCCGCTGGCGACTGACCGACAGTTTCTTTTTCAAAGCCGCCGGCATCCAATACGACTTCAGACGCCTGCGAATACCCGGCAAGCAGCGTGAAAGCTGCAAAGAGTAAACGAATGGATCTGTAAGACATGCGTTTACCTGTTGAAACTCGAAGCGGATCATCAGACGCGGACAATTCCGTCGGATTCTGTCGGAACGATCCGCCATGCCAGGATGGCGCGATCTTCTCCTCATCCGACGTTTATTCCTGTGTTCTTTACACGAGGCGTCAACCAAGGCCAAGGCCTTGTGGACATCGGTGCGACCGCCGAGATGCTCCGGATGTGTGGATCACACCGGCCGCATTTGATCCAATCTTCGTCGCTTCGATCAGAGCACGACGGTGATGTGTCGAAAACCGTTCGAAATGCGGTGCGTCCGAGGAATTGGCCGGCGGACGAGTTCCCCGCACTACCATGTCACCCATGAAGGGTAGCACCGTTTTTCGGTCGATTTCTGACGTGTCTGAGAAAGGGCATCAGTTCATGAAACAACTGGAGGACAGTTCCGTCCTATATACTCCGTTTCTGGCCAGCCCTCGGAAATCCCGCTCGCTTGCGGAAAAACATCCGGGCAGAACAACGCCGCCTTTGAAGCACCTAAAACAGGGCTTGACCCACGACAGCTCCCGCGCAACACTCATTCCAAACAGCAGTTGTCTCAAACCGGTTGACACGTTCCGTAAACCGGGTTGTTAGACAGTTACCGATCAACTTCCGTGCAAAATGGCAAGAACTTTTTCGTGCAAGTCGATCTATCCCGTCATTTGCAGGATGAAACGGACGTTTGGAATCGTGCAAAGTTTTGAAAAGGTAACAGCATAGACCTCCAAAAACCAGCAAAAACACCTATCGAAAATCCTGTATGGTTCCGGCTCGTCCGGGTTAGGAAAGTAAGGCCGTTCAGTTGGGCAGCCCTCCTCATCGGCACATGCCGCCCCCTGTAAGCTATACTTGAGCGGGGGCACGAGTCTCCCAGAAGGGGCCCGGGGGCTTATGCCCCTCGGCACAAACACCCCGCCCGTCCGGAGCGCAGACATCGGAGCCGTCGCAGGCTCACCCGTTCGACGGGCTTTCCGGCTGGGTCCATCGGCCTCTCGGGCCGTTGGCCCACGGCCCCGGGGAGCTTGCACCGGGCAGTCTACGCAGTGTTGGCAATAAGAATAGGGGATCACATCATGCGAGCATCGCCGCCCATTGCGTTGGCTCTCCTCGCGTTCGCACCATGTTCCGGCGCAACGGTTGAAGAGATTGCCGAGAGGAGCATGCCCAGCGTTGTTGAAATCGTGACGTACGACGACACGGGCACCGAGATGCGTCAAGGCAGTGGGTTCTTCATCTCCCCGCAAAGGATCATCACGAACGAGCACGTTGTTGACGGGGCCTATTCTGCCGAGATCTTCACCGATCAAGCGTACTACGATCGCGTTACCATCCTCAACGCAGACAAGGACATGGACCTGGCGATTCTCCGTGTGGACGCTCAGGATGAGATCCCTTTGCAGATCAACGCCGATGCACAACTAAAACCGGGGCAGCGGGTGATAGCCATTGGGCATCCCCTGGGACTTCACAAGACACTCTCCGACGGGCTGATCAGCAACGTGCTGACGATTGACAACGTTCAGGACGTCCAGATCACGGTCCCCATTTCAGGTGGAAGTAGCGGCAGCCCGGTGCTCGACGAGGAAGGCCGTGTGATCGGCGTGGTATACGCGGGAATCGACGAAGGCCAGAACCTGAACTTCGCCATCGGCATTGAAACCCTCAACGAGTTTCTGGCTCTGGAGGAAAGCCCCAGGCAGCTCGAGGTTGCACGCTCCCATGTGCCGTGGCGAGTCGTCAAGAAATGGATTGTAACGGTCACTGTTGCCTTCGTTGTGCTCGCTTTCGGCGGCGGGTGGG
>CAZUAM010000190.1:0-11053 GCA_964618095.1 uncultured Planctomycetaceae bacterium
ATTGCACGACATAGAGTTAAGCAGAATTCCCCCTTGGAACTTCGGTTTAGCGGGCCTACCTTGCCCGCCGTTGCACATCGGCGCCGGTTAGCCCTCCCAGGGCGGCGCCGGGCGAGCCCGGCCGCCAAACGGCGGACGGCTGCCCTGCCGAGCACCGATTACCATCCGACTCACGTTGACTCACCGGCAGGCTGGACCTAGAATTCCGGCGCATGTCGTAACTGCTTTCGCTGACAGCATTTTCGGAGACCCCACCCCGATGTCCAGCCCCCATCCGAGTCGGCCGCCACCCAACCGCGGTGTGGATCCACTTCAACGGCGGGCGGCGCTGCTGAGCTGGCTGATGTCGCCGGTCTTGCACGTGGTCCTCCTGCTGATCCTGGCCGTCGGGGCGGCCCTTTGGTCCACACCTCGCCGAGGGGCCGTCGCCCAACGGACCGCCAATGTGGGCATCGTACTGAAACACCAGCACGCAGACGACCAATACTACGAAGGCCGCGACGGCCACGGCGGGGCCGACCTCGACCTGACCGCCCCCACGGACCCCGGCGCCGTCAACCAGATCCTCAGCGAACAGCCGCCGACCGACCCCAGCAGCCAACTGCCGCCGAGCCTCGCCGTGATCGGCCCCGGGGCCCTCCAAGGGGGAGCCGTGGGCACGGCGATCGACGCCGACACGGGGCCTCGCGGCAGCGGGCTGGCCGGCGGGGGAAAGGGCCGAACCAGCGTCTTCGGCATCCGGGCCGAGGGACACAAGTTCGCCTATGTATTCGATCGCTCCGGCAGCATGGAGGGAACGCCCCTAAAAGCCGCCAAAGCCGAGCTGATCGCCAGCCTCAAAAGCCTCCAAGATACCCACCAGTTCCAGATCGTCTTCTACAACAATCAGGTCTTCCGATTCAGCCCCACCGGCCAGCCCAACCGGCTCTTCTTCGCCAACCAGCGCAACAAGAACCTGGCCGCCAAGTTCATCGGCTCCATCATTGCCTCCGGCGGCACCGACCATGAACAGGCCCTCACGCTGGCCATCAACCTACAGCCCGACGTGATCTTCTTTCTGACCGATGCCGACGAGCCGAAACTGTGGCCTGGACAGTTGGCCAAGATCAAACGCCGCGCGGCCGGCATCACCATTCACGCCATCGAATTCGGCTTCGGACCGCAATCCGATCCCAACAACTTCCTGGTCAGACTCGCCCGAGACAACGGCGGAAACCACGGGTACGTCGATATCTCCAAACGCCTTCCCCAACAGCGACACTGAAGGATGACGATGAAAACCTGTCGCTGTGACCATGCACCGTTTATCGGGCGGGCTTGCCCGCCGCTGCCGTCTTGTGCCGATCGGGTCCGCCGGGTCAACGCCGCCCAAGCCCGCCCGCTAAACGGCCAATGGTTGGCCCCGGTGATCCTCGCGATTCTGTTCAGTCCGGCCGCTGCCCAAGACGCGGTCTACATCGCCGGCAGCACGGGCGGGCAGACGAAGATCACCGGACGGGTGCTCGACTACACCGGCCGCGAACTGAGACTCCAGCACCCCGGCGGCCGAGAGCAGAGTTTCCCCGCCGAAAAGGTCCTGCGAGTCGAAACACCATACACTCCCCAACAGACCGACGCCGACCGGCTGTTTGCCAACAACCGCTTCGAACCCGCGCTGGCCTTGTATCTCAAGGCAGCGGAGACTGAACCCCGCCGCTGGGTCAGGCGGCTGATCATCGCGCGGACCGTCCGGTGCTATCACGCATTGGACCGGCCGGAGCGGGCGGGCGAGGAGTTCCTCCTGCTGATCCGCGACGATCCGAACACGCCCTATTTCGACTGCATCCCGCTGGCCTGGATCCCCCGCCAGCCCCCCATCGACCTCGAGCTGGCCGCCCGGCAGTGGATCAAGCGAAGGGAACCCGCCGCCCAACTGCTCGGTGCCAGCTACCTGTTGGCCGGCCGCGACCGGCCGGCGGCTATCAAGCAACTGGGACGATTGGCTGCCGGAACCGACCGCCGGATCGCCGCCCTGGCCCTGGCCCAAACCTGGCGGGCCAAGGTGGTCACCGCCACGCCCCAGCAGATCGACGGCTGGCAGCGCGCCGTCGAGCAGATGCCCCAACCGCTTGCCGCCGGGCCGTACTTCGTCCTGGGGCGCGCCCGGGCACAGCACCAACAGCCCCAGCAGGCCGCCTTGGCCCTGTTGCGCGTGCCGATCTTGTATCCCCAACAACGCCCCCTGGCCGCCCAATCCCTGCTGGAGGCAGGCCGGGCCCTGGAGAAGCTCGGCCGAACCCGGGGCGCCCTCCGCCTCTATCGAGAGCTCCTCCGCAACTATCCCGAACAAACCCGTCCCGTCGCCGAAGCCCAAGGCCGGCTGGAGGAGATCGGTAAGACCCAACAACCGTCCGGCGCCCGCTGACAAGATCATACTCTCCCCCCCAACAAAACAAGCATTCACAAGCGAAAGGGTGAAACCGTCATGGCCGAGCAGTCAACCCTACCGCCCTCTTGGGAAGTACCTCAGAAGTTTAGAGACCGCTTGGGAAAACAGGCCGGTCGGCAGCGGGCAATGCTCTCCGAAGGGCATCTGCTGCTGATCCTCCACCGCCCACCCGACCCCGGAGAGGTCACGAGGTGGGGAAGGTACTTCTGGCGCAAGCCGGACGGAACCTGGGCCTCCAGCGACCTGGGGGCCGGACCTCAGGCCCTCAGCCGGCACCTTGACCAATACGCCGAATTGCTGGAGAAATACGACAAGCAGGACGAAGAGGCGGTCAGTGCCGAAGAACATTTCGCCGTGCTCGAGGGATTGGCCCCCGTCCACAGGTCGGCCCGCAACATGTATCAGACGCTTCAGGAAGCCCGCAAGATGGTCGCCCAGGATCGCGACCTGATCAACGTTCGCGATCGTGCCCATGAAATCGAGCGAACCGCCGAGCTGCTCTACCGCGAGGCCCAACATGCCATCGATTTCGCCATCGCCCGCCGGGCCGAAGAACAGGCCAAAAGCACCCGCCGCATGGCGCTCTCGGCACACCGGCTGAATCTCCTGGCCGCCTTCTTCTTTCCCATCGCCACCCTCTCGACGATCTTCGGCGCCAACTTGGATCACGGACTGCGTGGATTCGAAACGGATTACGCCCCGATACCCTTCCTGGCCCTGGTGGCCTTCGGATTGGCCCTTGGCTTCCTGCTGAAATCATTCGTCACTGAAGACCTACACCGACCGGTGCCGCAGAGAGTTCCTCCGCAGGGCCCTGCACGCAACGGCCCCAGGACTCCCTATCGAAAGGAAACAGCACCCTCCGACTCAGATCGGCCTCTTACCAGGAGATAACGTTGCGTAGATTCACGTATTGCCGTGTTGTCGCGTGCCTGTTGGCTCTGGCGTTCCTAAAGTACGGTACATCGGCCCGGGCCGCCGATACCGCCGCCGGCAATCCGGCGATCGAAGGGGACGCCGCCCAGACCGGGTCCGACTCGCCCGAGGGAATCTGGGGAATACTCACCGCCGGCGGACCGGTCGGGCTGGTGATCATGCTCTTGTCGGTGGCCGCCGTGGCCCTGGCAATCGAACACGTTATGACCATCCGCCAGCCCGTGCTGATGCCGCCCGGCCTGGGCGATGAGGTCCGCCGGTTGCTGGCCGAAGGGAAACTCGCGCCTGCGCGGCAGAGGTGCCGCGCGGAGCCGAGTTTCCTGGGCTACGTGCTCGAGGCCGGACTGGCCGAGGCCGACGACGGCTGGCCGGCCGTGGAGAAGGCCATGGAAGACGCCGCCGCCGATCAGTCCGCCCGCCTCTTCCGCAAGATCGAATACCTCTCGGTCATCGGCAGCATCGCCCCGATGCTGGGCCTGTTGGGAACCGTGATCGGCATGATCCTGGCCTTCCGCAAGGTGGCCGGCGCCGAGGGCGTCATCCCGCCCGCCGAGTTGCCCCGTGAGTTGGCCGGTGGGATCTACCTGGCCCTGGTCACCACCGTGGAAGGGCTGATCGTGGCCATCCCCGCGCTGGCCGCGTTTGCGGTCTTCCGCAATCGCGTGGACCAACTGGTCGCCGAGGCCGCCTACGTCGCCCAGCACGTCTTCAGCCCGCTGAAACGCAACCGTGCCCCCGCCCCGCCCAAAGCACCCTCGCCGCCGCAACCGCCCCCGGTAGGAGGACGTTGATGCGCGCGCCAACCAATCTCACCCGAGGCAGCCTGGGCTTCAACATGACGCCCATGATCGACGTGGTCTTCCTGCTGATCATCTTCTTCCTCGTCTCCAGCCACCTCGTCCGGCAGGATACCCAAATGGAGCTGGAGGAGCTCAACTTGCCCACCGCCGACAGCGGCCAACCGGCCGAAGAAGACCAGGTCCGCCGCGTGGTGGTCAACGTCCTGCCCGACCCGCACGCCGGCGGACGCTTTGTCGTGGGCGGACGGCCGATGACAACCCGGGAGCTGGGCGAGCTGATCGCCTACGGAACCGGACGCCAGATGGAGGTCCGAATCCGCGCCGACCGCACCGTCCCCTACCGCGCCGTCGAGCCGCTGATGGTCACCTGCGCCCGCTCCGGCGTCTGGAAAGTAACCTTCGCCGTCGTCGAAAACTGAACGAAAAGAGCAATCAGCATTCAGCATTCAGCATTCAGCACTCAGCATTCAGCATTCAGCAGTCAGCATTCAGCATTCAGCATTATCCATGCGCCGCCCCCCCTACCATCGTGACCAGCGCGGACGACTCGACGTGAAGATGACGCCGTTGATCGACGTGATCTTCCTCTTGCTGATTTTCTTCGTCTGCACCGCCAGCTTCGACGTCCGGGCCCGCGAAGAAGTCCTGCCCACCCGGCTCTCGCTCCCGGGCGTCGTCCAAAGCGATGTGCTGCTCGATCCGGAGCAGCTCGACCTCGAAGAAATCGTCGTCAAGATCCTCTGGCGCGACATCGGCGGCACCCCGCGGGCCCAGTGGCAGATCAACCAGCGCGATTACAGCCGGCTGGCCGAGGTCCGCGACGTGCTGGCGGCGGTCAAGCAGATCAAGAACGACCTGCCGGTGATCCTGGACGTCGAACCCGACGTCCCCATGGACGACGTAATCGACCTCTACGACCTCTGCCGCGAGGTGGGCCTGGCAAGAATACAGTTCGCCGCGTCGGTCGCAGAGTAGAGTCTTCTAGTGAGACGTAACCAGTTGTGATAGAAACGTTTAGCGGGCTTACCTTGCCCACCGTTTGGCTGTGGCCGGAGGCCGCAATAGGGATGGATGAATCATGATCGGTCGTCCCGCAGCCTGGTTGACTCTCTCGCTCGTGCTCGCTGCGGTCGCGGCTGCCCGCCCATTCGGCGAGGCATCAGTACGACCCACCGATGGAAGGTCGACCGACCAGCGGTTTCTGGCCGGGCTCCGCCAGCGGGGACTGTTTCAACTGGCCGAAACCTATTGCCTCGACCGGCTCAAACGCCCGGATCTGCCCGAGTTGCAGCGGGCCGACCTGGTGATCGAACGCTCCCGATGCCTGGCCGAATGGGCCGTCAGCTCGCCGCCCGAACAGCGCGGGCCCCTCTGGCGACGGGCCTCGCAGGTTACCCAGGACTTCGCCCAACAGTATCCCCAAAACCCGCGGCTGCCGCTGGTCCGTTTGCAGCAGGCCCTCGGCCACCTCGCCCGGGGTGAATTGGCCCGGCAGGAAGCCCAACTCGCGGCCGGCCAAAAAAACCTGCTCGGCGAGGCCCGGGCCCATCTGGGGGACGCCATCCGAGAACTCCAAAAACTGGCCGACGAAGTCCAGCGCCGGCTCCGCCAGCAGAGCCTTCCCACCCCGGGCGAACCAAGCGGGCTCAGCACCCATCAGCTCGCCTCGCTCCAGAAGAACGTCCAGTACCAACTCGCCCGCGCGCTGAGCAACCACGCCCAATGCTACGAAACCGACAGCTCCGACCGGGCCGATTCGCTCAACCAGGCGGTCGCGCTGCTCACGCGGCTGGCCGGGCTCGATCCGGTCGATCCGCTGGCCTGCAACAGCCGCGTCGACCTGATCGTCTGCTACCGGCTGCTGGCCGATTACGCCGCCGCACAACGGCAGCTCGATGCACTCCGGGCACTGGAGCCCTCGCCGCCGCTGGAGCTCCGCGCCCGCGCCGAGCAGATCCGCCTCGCCTTGGCTACCGACCGCCTGGCAGAAGCCGTCTCCCTGCTCTCCCAAGGACGACAGATCGACGCGACCACCTCGCCCGAGTTGGACTACGCCTGGCTTGAAACGTACCTGGACGCCGGGCGCGCGGCCGCCGACGCCAATCGCAACGCAGAGGCCGCCCAGTGGCAAGCCAAGGCAACCCAGCAGGTCGAGACGATCGAGCAGTTGCACGGGCCGTACTGGACCCGGCGGGCCGGAATGCTGCTGGCACGATACGTCCGAACCTCGCCCGGCGGCGGCGACCTGGCCATGATCGTCCGCGCCGCCGAAAGCTCCTTCCGCAGCGGACAGTTCGCCGATGCCCTGGCCGCCTACGATCGTGCCCGCACGCTGGCCGCCAAACAGGGCGACTCCGCTCGGGCCTTCGATCTGGGCTACGTGGCCGCAACCATCGAGCACCAGCGGCGCCGCCACGATCAGGCTCGAGATCGATATCACCGCCTGGCCATGGCAACACCCGATCACCCCAAGGCCGCCGACGCACACCTCCTGGCAATCTACCACGCCGCCCAAATCGTCAAAGACCAGCCGCAACCATCTCTGGATCAGTACACCGCCCTCTTGCAGGAGCACCTGCGAACCTGGCCGAACGGGCCGACTGCCGATCGCGCCCGGCGCCAGTTAGGGCGATTGCACCAACTTCAGGGCGACTGGCAGGCCGCGATCCAGGCCTATCAGGCAATCTCTCCCGGCCATCCGGAGTATCTCCCGGTGGCCGAGGCCGTGGAACGATCCTACCGGGCCTGGCTTGCCGAGCAGAAGGCGGCCGGCAAGCCCAACGAGCAGACTGCCGCCAAGGCGGCCGGCTGGTTCGAGTCGATGGTCGTCGGGCCGCAGGGGCGGACGCCGGAACGTTGGAGTCCGCTCCAGCGGTTTGCCGTACTCGCGGCGGCACGCCTTCGGCTCAACTACACCGCGGCAGGCTACGACCGGACCCAAAACCTCCTCTCCGCCGCCCTGAAAACCGCCACCGACGCCCCACCCCAGTGGAAGTCCGCCGCCCGGGTATTGTTGGTCGTCTCGCTGGCCGGCCAAGGTCGCAGCGGCGAGGCGGGCCGGCTGCTGGCGCAGATCTCCGCCGGTTCCACCGAGCAGTTGCTCGGCATGCTTCAGGGCCTGGAACGCGTGGCGGCCACCGCACGGCCGGAAGTCCGCAGCGAACTCGCCCAGTTGCAGCTCCGCGCGATCAAACTCCTGCCGGCCGGCCGCACTCCCTTTAGCCCCGCCCAACAACGCACCCTCCAGAGGATCCACGCCCAGGCACTGGCCGACGCCGGCCGCACCGAAGAGGCGTTTCAGGCATACAAGGCCCTGGCAGAAGCATATCCCCGCGACGGCGCCGTCCAAGAGGCCTACGCCAACCTCTTGTTGACCCGCCTGGACCGTGCCCCGACCGAGGCGGCCCGCAAAGAATCGATCAAAACGGCCCTGCAAAAATGGCGCGAGCTAGAGAACAAGTCGCCCCCCAAAAGCCGCCGCTGGTTTTTGGCCAAGTATTGGGTGGCCCGCCTACAGTTCGAGTTGGGAAACAAGACTCAAGCCGCCAAGATCATCACCCTGCTTCAACTGCTGCACCCCGAGCTGGGCGGCGCGGAAATGAAGCCGCAGTTTGAAGAACTGCTCGAGCGTTGCCAGAATTAAATGGCTATGCTGAACTCCGGGAACTCAGCCCCACACACTCGCTTAGGATCCGCCGATGAATAACTTCCCGCTATCTTGTGGGAGGCGACTCTGTCGGCGACAAACGTGCGGCAATGCGCAGTCGCCGACAGAGTCGCCTCCCACAACTTATTCTTCGGCCGCCCCTTAGGACCGGCCGAAGAACAACTTCCCGATTTCCGCGAGTCGTAGCCATCACGCTCCGCGTGATGGGGTGCCACAACGCGGAGGAAACCGCCGCCTTTGCGCTCATCACGCGGAGCGTGATGAATACACTGCGGAAGTTGTTCTCCGCTCGTTCCTTACTCCCACCCGCCAGCCGCCTTGCGCCGCCGGGTCGCCCCACAAGCTACCGGACCTCCGCCAGCCTGGCGATCAACTCCATCCGCCGTTCGGGCTCGCCCGTGGCGGCGCGTTGCGCGTCCACCATTTCCAAACGACGAAGCAGACCCGTGCGGTTGGCCACCTGAATCGACAGTCCGGGTCGGGCATTCGCCTCCAAGACAACCGGACCGCGGCTCGTATCCAGCACGAAATCGACCCCCACGTAACCCATCTCCAGGCTGTCCCCCAGCGACATGGCGGCTCGCAGCAGCTCGTCCCACCGCGGAATCTTCAAACCCGCAATCGGCCGGCCAGTATCGGGATGGACGGTCACCGCACGCGAGTTGCGCACCCCGCCGAACGTCTCGCCGGACAGAAGATGCACGCCCGCCCCCACCGCCCCCTGGTGCAGATTGGCCCGCCCCCGCGAGCCCCGCGTCGGCAGCCGGACCATCGCCATCGCCGGCACCCCGCCATAGAGAATCACACGGAGGTCAGGAGTTCCCCCCACCGCGATCTTCTCGAACACCGGATGCTGCATGATCCGCTCCTCAATAATCACCCGGTCGGGCTGGCCGCTCAGCGAATAGAGGCCCGCCAGGATCGTCGAAAGATGGTAATGCAGATCGGCCACGGAGACTTTCTTTTCTCCAGCGGTTACCAGCTCATCCCCGTTGCGCTCAGCGATCACCATGATCCCGCGGCCTTCACTCCCTCTGGTCGGCTTTACGACGAACTCCTGGCGGTTGCCGACCATCTCGAGGAACCTGCGAACGTCTCCCTGTCGCTCGACGACCGCGTAGGTCTGCGGAACCGGAATTCCCCGGTCCTCGCAGATTCGCTTGGTAACCAGCTTGTCATCCACCCGCGGATAGTGGTCGCGCGGATTACAGGGCAGCACGTATGAGGCGTTCCGCCGATTCATGCCCAGAATCCCGCCCCGCCGCAGCTCCCACGGCCATGCCCACGCCCGCCATCGTGAACGAGCCATCCCCAGGGCCTCCTAACGCTCGGTGTCGGCGGCGTCCCGAAAACGCCAAGGTTCCAGAAGTTGGTAGCCTGTATAGCGACCGATCATGATCGCCACGGCCACGGTAAAGAAGTGCGCCTCCGGATAGACGAGCAACAAGTGCGCCACGGTGTCCCAGCACAGCACAAGGTAACAAAAAAAACCGACGACCGTCGTTCCCGCCAGACGCTGCACCGCCACGTACATCCCGTCCTCTTGCGTAGTGACGTAAAACCGTTCCACGATCATCGTCAAGATGACCATCGGCAACAACACCGCATGGACCCCCGGTGTCAGCCGAAAGTAGTCCAGCAGCGACACGCCGAACACGATGCAACAAACCACCAGGGTGAGGATGACGCTCAAGCGCGGAAGCAGCAGGAGCTTTAACCGATCTAACAGGTTTCGCGTGATAAAGCCCAGGATCACAACCGCCATAAGCACGATCAGCCCCGTACGCCAATCGGCGAACACAAAGCTCAACGCCAACAACGTCGGCGTGAACGTGCCCGACGTCTGGATGCCGATGATGTTCCGAAAGGCGCACGTGACCAAGGCACCCAAAGGCATCAGCAGAATCAAGGATAGAACTTCGTGCATCTCCAGGGGAAGCCGCGTGAGGTCCAAAACGTCAACCAGACGGCGCGCACGAGGACCCGTCCCCTTCGCCGCACCGGGTAATTCAACGATCGAGAACCTCGATTCTACCTCCGATACGCCGCTGGCCAGAAGAATCCGTGCATCGCCACGCCGGGCGGGAAGTACGTTGCCCGGCAACTCCTGCGAGATACCCCGGGCCGGGTCGTATGGCACCCAACGGCCGCCGGTCAGGGCCTCGACCCAAATCTGCGGGGTAATCTGTCCGCCTTCCTTGATCTCGAAACCCGCCACAAGACGCGCGGGGATTCCACCGGCACGGCAAAGCGCGGTCATCGCCCGCGCGCGGCCCAGCGGATTCGCAAATCCCTCCCGGAGTGCTTCCTCCGCATCGTCGGGGGCATCATCTCCGCCAGCCACAATCCCCTTCCGGCAGTACTCGAACATCCGCTCGACCAATTCAACGCGGTCCGCCGGCTCCCCGCGCAAACGCCCCAACCTCTCGACGACCGTCTGGCTGGCCGCTTGAATCTCGTCCTCGCTCTCCAGGTACTTCGCCTTCGCCTCTGCGGTCAACGGGACCGGGACCTCCGCAGCGGGCCAATTCGCGCCCGGATCAAGATGCAGGTCGAATCGAAGCGTCAACTCACATTCGTCTTCTGCTTCCGCCACCGCCACCAGCTCCCCAGTCCCGGAGGAAGATGCCCCCAGCGGATCAACTCTCAGATTGGAATGACGGAAATCCTGCCGAAGGATACGGCAGTGGGGCGTGGGGGAAGGAATCGCCACCCGCAGCCTTGCCCCCGGCCCCTGGGCCTCGCCCTCGATCAAGTAGGTCAGTCGCCACACCGTCTCCGCAAGCCCCATCCGCGCCTCGCGCCGAGCCCGATAGCGTACCCCAACGCACACCACGCCGGTCAGCACAAGGACCACCACAACGTGCCGCGCAACTCCTGGGGCATTCGCCATGCTCTGCTACCCCCGGTTCCGGACAATAAGCCAGTCGTCAGAAACCCCCTCCACCGCGCACCCTGCCTGCCTGCGAGGACGGCAAAAGGCCGTTCCAAGCCAACCCCAAAGGGGGGCGGCCAAAAAACCAGTTTACTTCGCGGCTGCGGCGTTGTCCAGAAAATCACCGCAAAAGAGCCCGGCCACCTGTCCGGCATTAGGAATCTGCCCAGAGAAAGGCAGCTAGCACCAAACGGTCTTTGGCTATGTTTGCGTTAATCTTGGAAATCACGCTTTTCCTCGTTCCCACGCTCTGCGTGGGAACGGGTCACCACGACGCTCCGCGTCGC
>CAZUAM010000191.1:0-10988 GCA_964618095.1 uncultured Planctomycetaceae bacterium
ACCTGCGACCTCGAGGTTATGAGCCTCGCGAGCTACCTGGCTGCTCCACCCCGCGGCAAGGATTTCGACCCGGACGTTGGATCACCCGGGCCCAAACAATGAATTTTATCATAATGTCGGCTGGGGTCGAGGGCACCCCCAGTTTTTGTGCCGGAATTCGTGTTGACCGGCCATGGCCGCAGCGACCTTCTGACCTACCTTTGGGTGGAAGGCGGGAATAACAGGGGGCTTCATGCCCGAGGTAATAGGGTCGGCAGATCGGGAACCGGTCTGGAGAGACCCGCCCACGGGGGTGTGCCGACGGGAGGTCTCCAGCCCCCGAGCACCGCCACCCGGTTCTTTGCTTGGCGCTGCCCGGGGGAACTGGTAGACTCGGAGTAGGGGAGCGAGTTTCTGCACATCGCGGTAATCTGCGCCGGTGGGGCGCGGCATCGTTCGACTGGCGTGATCGAGTCACGGCTCGGGGTATGGTGGGACTGAGGAGTCAGGGCGATGGCGGCGTTGGATCCCTATCAGCAGACTGGCGGAGGGGCAGAGCCAGCTCGGGATGGCCGGGCACGGCCTCTGGTCCAGGCCGCGCCGCTGGGGCCGGATCCGCCCCAGGTCCAGCCACCGCCTGCAGCCGCATCTCCCCGGCCGACGGTCACGGCCCGGCCTCAGGCCTCTCCCGGCGGTGGGCGGCCTCAGCCGACCGGTGCTCGGCCGATCCCGGTCCGCAGCTCAGCGGACACGGCAATTCGCCAGCGTGACGACGACCAGCAGGGCGAGGAAGAGTTCAGCTCGGTGGCGCTGAAGAATTCGCCGCCCTGGCTGATCAGCGCGGCCTTTCACATGCTGTTGTTGATCATTCTGGGGCTGCTGGTGATGTCGATGCGGGATCGGAACCAGATCCAGTTGGACTTCACGCCCGTGTATGCGGAGCAGTTGGGGGAGCAGTTGGAGTTCGATTCCCCGTTTGGGATGGACAATATCGACGCGATAGAGGAGCCGATTTTCTCGATCAGCGATCTTCCCGAGGTCAAGGACCCCTTCGCGGCGCCGACGGAGTTGGAGATCCAGCCGGACGGGAGCGTGGCCACCAGCGACATCGAGGCGCCCAGCATCGGCCTGGCCTTGAAGGGCCGCGAGGAGGGGGCGAAGAAGTCGCTGCTGGGCCGCTACGGCGGTACCGCGCTGACGGAAGCGGCCGTGGGCCGTGGGCTGGATTGGCTGGCCAGGAACCAGTTGAAGGACGGCTCCTGGAGCCTCAAGGGGCCCTATAGCGGTGGGGTACCCGCCGATTTCGACAACCCCGTGGCCGCGACCGCCATGGCCCTGCTGGCCTTTCAAGGCGCCGGCAACACGCACAAGAACGGCAAGTTCAGGCAGAACGTGGTCAGCGGCTGGAGATGGCTGCTCAACGAGCAGGACAACAACGGCAACTTCTTCCACGAGGGCGGCTTCAACCACAAGTTCTATACCCAGGGGCTGTGCACGATCGCCATCTGCGAGTTGTACGGGATGACCAAGGATCCCAAGTACAAGAAGGCGGCCGAGCGGGCGGTGCAGTACTGCCTCGATTCGCAGAGTCCCCAGGGCGGCTGGCGATACGCTGCCCGCAGCGACAGCGACGTCTCCGTGACCGGATGGATCGTGATGGCCTTGCAGAGTGCCAGGATGGCGGGCCTGGAAGTGCCCGAGGACAACCTCCGCCGCGTGGACGGTTTCCTGGACAAGGTTGCCCGCGAGGACGGCAGCCGCTATCCGTATCAGCGCGACGGGGAGATCAAACTGTCCATGACCGCCGAGGCCCTGCTGTGCCGGCAGTACCTCGGCTGGGACCGCGACGATCCGCGGCTGGTGTCAGGCGTGGAGTGGATCACGTCGCCGGAAAACCTGGTCAACTACAACAAGGGCCGCGACGTCTACACGTGGTACTACGCCACCCAGGTGGCCCACCACATGGAGGGCGACTACTGGAAGCGGTGGAACGCGGTGATGCGCCAGGTGCTGCCGGAACAACAAGTCAAGCGCGGCCGCGAGAACGGCAGTTGGGATCCCGAACAACCAACGCTCGATCAATGGGCACCCCACGGCGGCCGGCTGTACGTCACTGCCCTGTCGTTGTACATGTTGCAGGTCTACTACCGCCACCTGCCCATCTATGCGAAGATCTACACTGACCTGCTGAAGTCGGGGCGAACGCCCGGACGGTAGCAGTAGAGATCTCCGCCTACCTCAAGACTCCCCCGGCGCAAGGTCCGCCGGTGGTGTGGGGATCGGCTCGGGGGCGGACTGGATCGGCGGGTTCAGCGCCGGCCCCGAGGGTCGCTCGGCCGGGGAGACGGCCCGCGGCGGCTGTTGGGAACGCACGGACGGTGGGCTCGGCGTGGGTACGTTCGGCCGTTGCGTAGCCTGCCCGTAATATGGGCGATAGACGTAGCTGTTCGGACCGATCCAGATCTGCTGGTACCCCACCGGCTGCCTCACCCAAGTGGAGTAGGGATACGCGTATACGCCGGCCGGCACATACGGCCACGGCTGAGGCACCGCCCAATACCCGTGGCGATACGCCCGCCGAACGAATCGCCGCGGTCCGTAGGCATATCCGTATCCATAGACGTAGGGCACGCCAAGTGCGTAGTAGGGCGCGGGCCAGGCGTGGTACTGCCACGCGCTCTGGACCAACTGCAATTGCCGCTCGACTGCCTGGAGTCGCTGCTGTTCGGCCATCCGGTATGCATCCTGACCGGCCTGCAAGGGCCCGTAGGTCGGGTGCGGGCGAGCGGGCTGAGGGACGGCGGACGGCTGTGGCGCGGGTACCACCTCCGGCCGGGCGGGGGCATCTTGGGCCAGGCTCGTCCCGCAGATACCCCATCCGAAAAGCCCCGCCAACAGACCACAAACCACCGCACGCGTGCTGCCGGTCATCGTCCCACCTCTTGGTCAAGAATCGTCTGCCGTACCCCTATATAATTTACGCCGCCGCAAGGGGGCCCGCAAGCAGGATCGGCCGACTGGGGAACTCAGGCGACGGGCAAATCGACGCCCAACTCCTCGGCCAGCGTGGCCAGCCTGCCCCAGTTTCCTTCGTCGAAGGTGAGTCCCTCGGCCGACTTCTGGGCCAGGCTGCGACGCTCCGGATCGCCGGGCAGCGTGATCTCGTCGACCCCCTCGATCCGGGGGCAACTGCGGATGAACTCGATCAGTTGAGAGACTTCAGAGTGGAAATGCACGCGGCCGCCAAACTGCGCCGGATCGAGCACCAGCATGAAGACGCAGTTGCCGATCGGGTTGATGGGGACCTCGCGGGCGCAGACGCCGCCCGAGAGCGCGCCGGTGAGGACCTCGACCATCAGACCCAGGCCGAATCCCTTGTACGGCTGGGTGCCGCCCATCGGCAGGATCGTGCCGGGCGGGTCGCCGTAGAGGTCCCCCGGATCGTTCGTCGGCCGGCCCTCGCTGTCGAGCAGCCATCCGTCGGGACACTTCTGGCCGGCGATCTTCTTCACCCGCACCTTGCCCTCGGCCGCCACGCAGGTGCAGAAGTCGAGCACGATCGGCTGGTCGGCGTGGGGGATGCCCACGGCGATGGGGTTGGTGCTCAGCCGGGCCACCTTTCCGCCCGGCGGAGCCACGCGCCGGACCGCCCCGTGGTTGTTGACCATCACCATCGCGACCAACCCCGCCTCTGTAGCCATCTCGCAGTACTCGCCCAGCCGGCCGGTGTGGGCGCACTGGATCATGGTGCCCACGGCCACGCCCACGCTTTGGGCCTTCTCGATCAGCCGCCGCATCAGCCGCCCGGCCTGCACTTGGCCGAATCCCCAGTGGCCGTCGGTCGTAAGCAGCGAGGGGGTCTCCCGGATGACCTCGAACTCGGCCCCGGGCACGATGTCGCCCTTGTCGATCTGGCCGAGGTATTGGGGGATCCGCATCACGCCGTGCGAGTCGTACCCGCGGAGATTGGCCGCCACCAGGCTCCCGGCGATCAACCGGGCCTCGTTCCCACCGACACCCCCGGCGATCAGCAGGCGGGCGGCGAACTCGGTCAGCACTTCGGCGGCAAACGTGGGCACGGGCGATGCTCCTGTGGGCTGCGAAAGGAAGAACAACTAGGACAGCACACGAACTGCGCTTTCGAGCTCTCAGCCGTCGGCCATCAGCGTACTGACGGCTGACGGCTGACGGCTGACGGCTGACCTCCCCTGCCGGGCATGATAGCGTTCCGAGGGCGATCAGTCCACCGTCGCCGGCGGCATGGGCGTCGAGCTGTTCGACACGCCCGACCACGTTCTGGACCGGATCGCCAAGTGCAACGACGGCCCGCCGACCGACGACAGGAAGCTGATCGTGGCGGAGATCGAGTAGCCTTGTCAGGGACGAGGGGTCGCGATCAGTGGGTGGCAGGGTCGGAAGACCCTGCCACAACGGAGTGGACTCGTCGCTGCCCGACGGGCTCGGTCGACTCTCGGGCCTTTCGTGGCTCGGCTCCGGGTGAAGGGGTTACCGAGCACGGTCCCCCGGCGAGCCGGGTTTTGGGGTTTCCAGGGGTGTGTTATACTAGGGTCGGTGTGCGTACCTGCTTGCCTCGGGAGAGCCAACCATGTCCCTTGTCGTGGAAGCCACCTACGAAAACGGCGTGCTGAAGCCTGCCCAGCCCTTGCCGCTGGGCGAGCATGAAAAGGTACGGATCACGGTGCATACGCCGGCCGACGTCGAATCTGCCTTGAGCGCCGTCGAGCGAAGCTACGGCCTGATCCAATGGACGGGCGACGCGGAAACGTTGGAGCGGATCGCGTTGGATCCCGAATTCGGCATCGAGGAAGCAAGATGACGTTCGGGGACATTCCAGAAGGCGTCTCCGTATTCGTGGATGCCAACGTGCTCGTCTATTACTTTTCGTCTCATTCTCTACTGGGGCCGGCATGTAAGCAGCTCGTTCAGCGTGTGGCACGACAGGAACTGCTCGTTTTGACGTCGGCAGACGTGCTCAGCAACATGGCGCACCGGCTGATGACGGTGGAAGCCATGGCAAGGTTCGGCTGGCTCATGGCCGCGATTGCCCAACGTTTGCGCCGGCAGCCCGCAGAGATTCAGAAGCTCACGGGCTTCCGACAGGCCGTGGAAGAAGTTCCCAGGCTCGGCGTTCAGGTCCTACCTGTCACAGCCGCTTTGGTTACGATGGCGGCCGGGCTGAGCCAGCAATTCGGGCTGCTCAGTGGCGATGCGCTGGTATTGGCCGTCATGCGGGAGCGGAACCTGACGCATCTGGCCAGCCACGACGCCGACTTCGACCGCGTGCCGGGACTGACCCGCTATGCGCCGGTCTGACGGGGCTCTGCCCCGTGCTGACCGCCGACTGCCCAGTGTTGGTCGGGCGGCATGAAGATGGCGGCCGCGACCGAGCGCGGGCCCCCGGGCCTGTTCCCCGGTGGTCAGCACCACCCCCGCCGCAGGTTTTGCGGCGGGGGTTTTAGGTGCGATGGATACGGTGACAAGTGTACACTGTGCAGCGCCAGAGTTCAAGGCGAACAAATGGGCCACCCGGCGATGCCCATCTTCAGCAACTCCGTTTGGGTCTTCGGCTGGTTGATTGGCCGCGGCGCGCCATTGCCCGCCGGAGGCTCCCCGTCGGGGCCCGGTTTCAAGGTTTCAACGAATCTGCTATACTACGGTCAGTGGGCGTATGTTCTTGCACTGCGGAGAGCCAACCATGTCCCTTGTCGTCGAAGCCACGTTCGAGAACGGCACTTTCAAGCTCGCCCAGCCGGTGGCCTTGCCCGAAGGGACCCAGGTCCGCCTGACGATCACTCCGGTGGATGAGGACTACGACCCGCTGGATGCGGTGATCGGCGTCTGCGACGACGGCCCCGAGATCAGCCTGGCTGCGCGCCATGACGAGCTGATCTACGGGTTGAAGCCGCGAGACGAGGAACAACCATGATTTTCGTGGATACTTGGGCATGGCTGGCGCTGGCCCATAAGCGGGATCCCTACCACCACTCAGCCGTGGAGCAGCACCGAGCGTTGCAACGGCGAAAAGAACGTTATCTGACCACAGATTACGTGCTCTCGGAACTGATGAGCCCGCTGTTTGGAGTGCTGAACTTCGGCAAGGCCCGCCAGTTCACGTTAAACCTGTTTGAATCGGTCCGCAGCGGCCGACATCAATTGGTGTTCGTGTCTCCCGAGCAGTTTTATCGGGCCTGGGATCTTCGCCAGAAGTATCACGACAAGCCCGGCATCTCCTTCGTCGATTTGACTTCCATGGTGGTGATGCAGGAGTTGGGCATCACCGAGATCTTCAGCGGGGATGCCCATTTCGAGCAAGTCGGTCTGGGCTTCCGGCTGGTTCCTTAGCCGCGGCGTGCCATCGCCCACCGGAAGCTCTCCGCCCAGGTCCGCAGAAGTGTTTCGGATTCGTGCTGCAGAACCAGCGGTCTCGGTCGACTCTCGGGCTTATTGTGGACCGGCTCCGGGTCTTTTGGGTTTACCGAGCACGGGCCGGCGGTCAAGGTCGGAAAATGAGCCACGCGGCTGCTCAGTTTGCCGCGGTGCAGTCAATTGTCAGTTTGGGCATGGCCTTGTCGAGTTGCTTGAGTTTTGCTTCGGTCAGGTTGTTGCGATTGACACACAATTGCTTCAGGCTTCGCATCTCTATCAGATGCGGCACGCCGGCGTCGGTGATCTCGGTCAACATCAGATTCCGGAGTTCATCCATGCTCCGCAAATGCCTGATGCCTTCGTCCGTTACAGAGGTGTTTCTCACGTCGAGCACCCAGAGGTTTCGGAGGTCGTCGAGGTGCCGCAGGCCTTCGTTGGAGATTTCGGTGCCGACCAGGTAGAGCCCGGCCAGATTTGATAGACCTGTCAAATGAGCCAGCCCCTTGTCAGAAATCCGGGTGTCCCCCAAGAGCAGGCCCTGGAGATCCGTCATGCCTTCCACGTACTGCAATTGTGCGTCGGTGACGTTGGAGCGAACCAGGTTGAGCGTGCGAAGGCGACGCAGTGCGGCCAGGTTCTGGAAGGTGGCGTCGCCGAGGTCGTTGCGTTGCATGAAGTCAACGTGCTCAACGTGCCCGGTTCGCGGGTTGGTAATCACCAAGAGGCCGAGTTCTTCCAGGGCGGCCTTGGCTTCTCGCTCAGCTACTGGATCTACCCAGGTCTCGCCCACAGTCACAGATTGCTGCCATTGGTAGAGCAGTGACCCGGAGACTGTGGAGACGCCCAGGATGGCTATCGCGGTGAGGGCAAGCAGGCTGGATCGCCCGGCGGACCTGCCAAGGCTACCGGTCGTTTCCTGGTTATCGTAAACTGACTTTCTCATGCCGGGTACTCCTTCTTACGAGCGCTTGCCGAGCGTGTCGCGGAGCGAGCGAAGTACAGCGGTATCGCCTGCCGCCTCCCCTGCCCGCCGGCGCCCGCACGGTTGCACGAACCGTGCGGGCCATCCGGCGGTAAGATCGTTACGGCAGCGTCTGGAATCTGTGCCCCTCAGGGCTCGACGGGGGTCAGCAGGACGGCTTCGTTAGGGGCACTGCCCTCAACAACAACCTTGCCGCAGATCTGGCCGGAGTCGTTGATCCTCTGGGGCTCAATGTACCCCTGAAAATCCGCGGGGAGATTTTCGATCAGGTTTCGGTCTTCCAGCTTGAACATGGCGAATGCCGGGTCGCCAGAGGGCGTCACTTGGTCCGTCTTGTTCGTGTAGAGGAATCCGTGTACCGGTTGCGCCACGCCGTCCTTGGTCGTGCCGTCCTTGGAAACCCCAACGATTTCACCGCTAGAGTTGATCCCCGTGGCAGAACTTTTGTACCCGCCGAGTGTGCCGAGGTCTATCAGCCCGTTGTCGTCGGTGTATAGGAAGGCATGGTGAACGAACCAACCTCTGTATTTATGGCCCGTTCCCGTATAACCGACCACGTGGCCATTTTCGTCGATGTCATTGCCTCCGCTCCATTCGAGGAGGGGCGTCAGATTTTCCATCACCCCTGGTAGCCCAGCGACGCCGGGCGTATAGCGAAATGCGCGCTCGTCACGGGGATGCCCTCCGTCGACAGTCTGGGAAACCCCCGTCACCTGCCCAAAACTGTTGATCCCTGTGGGATATGTCTTCGCCCCAGCACCCAGCCCGCCGATGTCGATCATCTCCTCGGTGCCATCACCATCGGCGTCGGTGTACAGAAAGGCGTGCGTGTGCCACGAGCCATCCGCGTCGAAGTAATATCCGGCCACCTCGCCCCCGTCGTTGATGCAGCGACCAACACTGTCTCCCCCGAGCGTCCCGAGGTTTTCGACCACCGCCGGCGCGCCATCCACCGCGGGCGTAAAGCGGTAGGCACGCGACTGACCGTTGAGGTAGCCCCTTCCGACGATCTGTCCGGCATCGTTGATGCCGCACGCACTCCAAAGGACCCAGCACGCCTTGTCTTCCTCACTGATGAGGTCGTTCAGATCGACCACGCCGCCGGCAGGGGTGTACAGAAACGGGCGAAGTCCTCCCTCATGGCGTGAACTTCCGACCACCTCCCCATGGTTGTTCAGGTCGTGGACATAGACAACCGTCTGTCCCGGCAGGCTGGGGAGAAACGTGATCGAGTAGGTGACGGTCGGTTGCGGCTGCGGCGGCGGTGGTTCCGGCGGTGGCTTGGGCGGTTTCTTGCCGAGGGCCAGGCCGGCAGATACCAGGGCGACCGCCGCGGCGATGCTCAGAAGGGCCAGGGTTCGTTTCCAGTGCTTCAACATGACTCGGGTCTCCTTTCATGGGAGAGTGGTCTGCGGTAGAATAAAAAGGCCGTCGCCCCGGGCCCGCAGACCAGCCGCCCGGGCGATGCCAGGCCGGTGAGCGGTCTCGTTGCTAGCGGGTGCTCACCGGCCGCTTTTTCTAAATGCTGAATGCTGAATTCTGAATGGTGAATTCTGACGGTCTACAGGGTGGGTTTTGCCCAGCAACCGTTCATTTCTTACTCCGTGCCCTCCGTGTCTGGGTGGTGTTTGTCAGCTATACCCATCAACTCCTCCGCCTCGGCCTGGAAGCGGCGGAGTTCTTTGTTCCAGGGGCGATTCTTTTCGGTCCACTCGACGGCCTTCTCGTACCACTGCCGGGCCTCGTCCTTTTGGCGCAGTTGCCAGTGGGCCATGGCGAGGAAGAAGCCCGTGCGGGCAACGCGGTAGTATTTCAGCTCGCGGGACTTTTGCAGGGCGTCGGCGGCGGCCTGCCAGTTGCCCGCTCGGTATTCCGCCGCCCCCAGGGTGGTCCAGGTCGCGGCATCTTTTGGTGCCTGTTTGACCGCCTGGTTAGCCAACTTCAACGCGGGATCCACGCCCCGCAAGCGCGGGTCTTCGCAGTTGGCCAGGAACCAGGCCAGTGAGTTTCTTTGCTCAAGGGTGCGGCTGATCTCCAAGGCCTTAGCCACGTCGCTTAAGGCGTCTTCGATTTGGCCGAGTTTTGCCCTCGTCTCTGCCCGGTTCCGGTAGATGATGGCCTCATTCGGGTCGAGCCGGATCGCTTCGTTGTAGTCGGCGATCGCCTTGTCGAACTCGCCCTTCTTGCAATAAGCGATCGCGCGGTTGTTGTAGAGAACGGCCTCTCTCGGGGCCAGCCGGATGGCTTCGTCATAGTCGGCGATGGCTCTATCAAACTCCCTTTTGTCGAGATAGGTGTGGCCGCGGTTGTTGTAGGCGACGAAGTTTTCCGGATCCAGGCGGATGACTTCGTCGAAGTCTGCGATGGCCTGGTCTAGCTTGCCCTTGTCGTGCCAGGCCCCGCCCCGGTTGTTGAGGAATAGCACGTTCCGCGGATCGAGCCGGATGGCTTCGTCGTAATCGGCGATGGCCCTATCAAACTCACCCTTGCGGTAATACGCAAACCCCCGGTTGTTGTACAGTCTGGCTCTGTTGATGAATTCCCCTTTCGGGTCGATCCGCATAGCATGAGACAAGTCAACGATTACCTGGTCCCAGTTGGCGGCTCGGACAGCCACGTCGGCCAAGCCCGCTTGGGCCCGGGCCAGTTGCTCTTGGAAAACCGAATCGTCCGGGAACTCGGAAAGCAGCTTCTCAGCCAGGGGAACGGCGCTGTCGAAAGCCTGCTTCGCCTCGGGATAGAGCCCGAGTCGACTTTGGCACTCGCCCAGACGAATGTTGGCCTTGAGGACCTGCAAGCGTAGCGACGGTTCGTCACGATTGGCAGCGGCGAATTGCGCGTAAAAGCCCATCGCTTGTTCCAGGAATTCGATGGTCTTGGGGGTGATTTCTTCCGCAGGCTCGACCTGGTCGCTGGCAAACGCCCCCTTCAAGTAGCCGTCACCTACGTACTGGAGATAGACGGTGTCCAAGACGTGCATTGCGGTCACCAGGTTGCGTTCTGCACGCTGCCGCTGCTTGACCTCCCGCAGGTGCGCGTTGAAGATGAGCAACGTGGTGATCAACAGCACGGCAAAACTGGCGGCGATCGCTCGGCTGACGGCCCAGTAGTGGCGGCGCGACCATCTTGCGGCGCGTTCGGCCAGCGACGGCCGCCGGGCCCTAATCGGCTCGTTTTGCTGGAATCGCTTGAGGTCCTCGGCCATCTCCTGGGCAGTTGCGTAGCGGGACTCCGGCTCCTTGGCGGTGGCCTTCAGCACGATCGTCTGCAGGTCTCTGGGGATGGCACGATTGACCTGCCGCGGCGGGCGGGGGTCGTCTTCGATGACCTGGCGGATGAGTCTTTGGCGGTCGTCGCCCGGGAAGGCGGGCTGGAGGGTGAGCAGCTCGTAGAGCGTCAGGCCCAGGGAGTAGACGTCGGTGCGGTGGTCCAGCACGCCGTGTTTGGCCTGGACCTGCTCGGGGCTCATGTAGCGGAGCGTACCCAGCACGTCGCCGGTCATGGTGAGATTGGCGTCGGTCTGGGTCATGGCCAGGCCAAAGTCGGTGATCCAGAGGTGAGGGGCCTGGGCCCCGCCACCCTCACCCCCGGCCTGGGCTGATGAAAATGCCGGAATATAGGGAGATTGGGATTGACGGGT
>CAZUAM010000192.1:0-10963 GCA_964618095.1 uncultured Planctomycetaceae bacterium
AAGTCGTTTGTTCTCAATTACTTAGATGCGATTCTCTTCCGGAACTTCGGTCTAAAACTTCCTTCTCGGGCAGTTGTGCGATCCGGCGGGCGATGGCCTCCAACTCGCGGTCGGCCCGTTCGTGATCGTCGTCGTGGGGGTGCTTCTCAGCGTGGGCTGCTTTCGGCTGCGGCTTGAAGGACGTGAGGAGTTTCATCAGCGCGGGTGTGGGTCGCACCTCGGCCACCTTGCCGGTGCGGGTGTTCTTGACGCGAACGCAGATCTTCTCGGCCTTGACCCATTTCAGATTGCGTTTTCCCCAGGTCGCCCCGGTCGAGACCTGCAGCCCGTCGAGGAAACACGAGTGAGGCGGCTTGACCAGCGGGCCTTCGACGGTTACCTCCAGGTCGAAGTATCCCTCGGCCTCTACGGCCCGGCGCGCACACATGCCGGCCCTCAGACCGGCCGTCGCCCAAGGCCCCAGATGGCCGTGGAACTGGACCGCCTGGGTCAGCCAGTCCGGGTCCGAGGCATCACGGTGATAGTGTGGTTTCGGCAACGAGCACATGGGTTCCTCCACGGGGCGCTGTTTCGGCGGGTCCGGGTTCTTGTATCGATGGGTGAGGAACTCGCCTACGTAGATCAAGTACTCGAAGTGTAGCTTCTCCTGGTCGATCCGGTCCAGGATGGTTCTCAGCGTCCCTTGGATCACCTCCTGCTTGTCGGCGTAGCCGGCGTGCTTGACCACCGCCACGGGCGTCTCGGGCGGATAGTTCACCGACAGCTTGTCAACGAACCCTTTGAATTCTGCCCGCATGGTGAACAGCACCATCGTGCTTCCGTGCACGGAGAGCCTCTGGATGGTGTCGGTCTTGCCGGGCCAATCGGTTGCGGTCAGGATCACCGACTTCGTGCTTTCACTGGTCGTGATTCCTCGGGCCAGGGCGGCGTTGGCGGCATTGAAGCAGCTTACGCCCGGAACCACCACGGGATGGAGATCCTCGAACTCCTCCAAACACCAGGCCCAGGGTCCGTAGATCAGCGGGTCGCCGTTGTCGAGGATCGCCACGGTCTTTCGTTCCCGGACGGCCCGGCGGACCTGCTCGATGAACGCGTCGCGCCGGCCAGCGATCTGCTGGCACTCGCGTCGTTCGTCCCCCTCAAGCTGAGCGGGGTCCTTACCGTAGTAGGGAAACAGTCTCCAATAGCCGTGAACGACCTCTTTGCGTTGCAGGTAGCGGGCGAATTTCTCTTCGATGCCTGGGGAACAGAAGACCAGGTCGGCGCTGTTCATGACGTCCAGGGCCCGGAGCGTGATCAGGTCGGGATCGCCCGGCCCCACCCCTACCAGATAGAGTTGCTTGCTCCCCTTGTCGGCGGCGCAGTCCTCGGCGGCAAGACCAGCCGCGAGAAATAGTACGGTGGCCACCAGGACGAGGGACCGCTTGGCCGAGATCAGGCTCTGCATCGTGTGCTCCTTTCCGGGTGAGGCTTCATCAGAAGGGTTTCTTGCATCGGCCGGTGGCATCGAGCTAGCGGGCAGGGAATTGGCTTGCCGGCTCACCACCCGCCCGGGTAATCAGGAACATGTAGAGCGACGCCTCGACGTCGTGGCTGATCTTGTGTACGGAGCCGTCGGCGAACAGGTGGTTTACCACCCCGGGATGCGCGCTGCTGGGGCCATACCTGTAGTCCGGGCCGTCATACGGCCGCTTTCGATAGTCCTCCGCCAAGTAGGTACGGCCGCCCGCCGGAGCATAGTAGCTTCCGCGGCACACGTAGCTGACCGAGTCGGGCAGGCCCACCAGCATCGACGTGGTGCCGATCATCCACGCGGCGCTCTGTTGCTCGATCGTCTCGCAGGCGATGGCGGTGTGGGAGGTCCCATCGAGGATGTCAACGATTCGGGTCTCTGACGGTCGGTACAACGTGCCGTCCGGGTGCCGGCCGGGGTAGCGGGGCGTCATCGGCCTGCCCCGCGAGTTGGAGTACAGGCTTCCCATGTGCGTCGCGGCGAGTGCCTTGTAGTTGGTCACCGAGCCCCTCACCGAGCCCGTCTGCGTCTGGAAATCGCAGAACCTGGGGCCCGCGTAGCTGGGACAAAGGAAGATCGGGATGGCCCTGTTACGGGCGGTAACGTGGTTGGGATTATCATCCAGCGGGCTGCCGCCCTGGATGTCGAGCAAAGGATACAAGTGTCCTTGCTCGTGAAACGGGAGCAGATGGGCCAGCCAGCTCCAACTGTGGTACCCGGGCCCTCCGGTTCGCGGACCGGGAGGTCTCCCCAGACTGGCGCCCGGTGGGAAGCTGCCGTAGGCGTCGTGAAAGCTGTGCGCGGCAAGCCCCAGTTGTTTCAGGTTGTTTGTGCAGCTCATCCGCCGCGCCGCTTCCCGTGCCGCTTGCACCGCCGGCAAGAGCAAGGCCATCAGAATGCCGATGATCGCAATGACTACCAGCAATTCGATCAGAGTAAACCCTTTCCGACCAAATCGAAGAGCCATGAGAACACCTCCTGGTCAAAACGGACTCTTGCCGCCTTCTTGTGTGAGGTCGGGCCCGGCGTGCCACGGGATTTCCGCTTCGGCGGACACCAATCGACGCCCAACCAGGGCGACGGCACGTGACTCGCGGGTAGGCAGTGCAGACATGGGTGGAGTATTACATATTCAAGATTGGTAATACTCGAAATCCTACCAGGAGCCGCCAGAATTGGCAAGCGATTTCTCGGGCGGCACCTCATCGTCCAGGAAGCCCCATCTAGTAATGTATACGGACCCCCTACGCAGTGGTGTCCACTGGCAAAGGACTCAGAGGCTTCGTCGAGGCGATTCGCAGAGGCCTCGCGATGGCAGCGCGACATCAGGCCCGGGTAGCCGGTTCGGTACCTCTTGCCGCCTCGCCGTCCGGAGAATCGTCCGAGGTCTTCAGAGGTAGGGCGTCTGATCTTCGCCGCCGCGGCCGAGATCGACGTGGTCGGCCCGCAGGGCGTCTTGGATCTGTCCGACTTTCAGTTCGCGGGGCATTCGGCCGGTCTTGGCCGAGATGGCGGCGGCGATTCCCGCGGCGTGCCCGGTGGCCACGCAGTTGCCCATGCTCTTGCCGGCCGAGGCGGCCACGTGGGTGGCCGAGATGCATCGCCCGGCCATCAGCAGCCCGTCAGTTTTCTCCGGCACGATGGCCCGATAGGGGACGTCGTGGATCTTCATTCGTGTGAGCCGCACGAAGCCGATGTCCAGGTGCCCGCTCCGCCAGGCGATCACGTCGTCGAACTTGCGGCCTTCCAGGGCGTCCTCTTCGGTCAGCACGTAGCTCCCTTTGACGCGTCGGGTTTCGCGGACGCCGATCTGCGTGCCCGCGCCGATCAGCTCGATTTCCTTCAGCTCCTCGCCGCCGAACTCCCGCATGGCCTCGACCATCTGCACCACCTGGCGGCGGCTGAGGCACTCGGCCTTGCTCCGCTGGAACGGATCGGTGGTGTCGAACTGGCCGAGATCCCTGGTGCCGGAATGATTGATGAAGAAGTGCCGGCTGTTGGCCACCGTGGACAGGCCCCAGCCGCCGGGGATCAGGGGGTATTTTTCGCGTGCCTTCTTGGCGATATCTCGGATGTTGGTCCTGCGGACCTGTTCTTTGGTGACGTTACCCAGGTTCAGGCACAGCGTGTTGGGAGAAAGCGAGCCGACCTCTTTCATCGTCTCGGCGCCGGCAAAACAGGCCACGTCGGCGTCGCCGGTGCAGTCGACCACCGCCTTGGCACGGATGGTGGCCGGACCCCGCTTGGTGCCCACCACCACGCCGGTGATGCGGTTGTTCTCGACCACGGCGTCGACCGCCTGGGTGTGGACGAGGTACTTGCAGCCGAGCTGGTCCAGGGCGTCGAGCACGGCGACCTTCAGGTAGTCGACGTTGCAGAACAGTTCGTGGCTGCCGATGCGGACCGCTTGATCGCCCAGTGCCAGCAGCTTTCTAAGGACCAGTTCATGGACGTCGCCGCGTGGCTTACGGGCGGGTCGCATCTGGTTGATGGGCATGCCCAGGCACCAGGCGGCCACGCCGCCGAAAAAGGCGTGGTTTTCGACCAGCAGGGTGTTGGCCCCCTGCTTGGCCGCCCCCAACGCCGCCCCGATTCCCGCCGGCCCGCCGCCGACCACCAGCACGTCGACGGCAAAACCGTCCAGGCGGGAGTGTCTTTTCGGCGCCTGGCGGGTCTCCCTGGGGGTCTCGGCCGCGGCGAGCGCCCCCGGGGCCGAGAGCGCCGCCGCCGAGAGGCCGACGGTCTTCAAGAAGGTGCGACGATCGTTGCCGTGCGTGGGCATGTTCTTTTCCTCCTTTGCAGCTCTTTGAGAATTCTGTCAAACGAGTCGGTGCTTTTTGTGGATCCTCATTTCCGCGCCCCGCGGGGAACGTCGCTGGGAGGCTAAGCCGCAAGCGGCTGTGTCCGCCCTGGCCTCGTCGCTGCCGGGTTCTCCGGGGCCTCACGCTCCCGACTCGGCGACCAGTGCCGAGCGGACGAAGTCTTCGTCGAGCGTCACGCCCAGCCCCGGCCCGTCGGGCACCGCGATCATGCCGTCGATGGCCCGGATCTTCTCCACGGTCAGCTCGCGCCGCAAGGGGCTCTCTTCCACGCAGTCTTCGAACAGGAAGGCATCGCGGCAGGTGCTCAGCCAGTGCAGGCCGGCCGCCACGTTGACTGGGCTGGTGTAGCAGTGATTACACAGCCGGGCGCCGATCTGTTGGGTTTCTTCGCCGTCGCGGCCGAAGAGGATCGAGGCGTAGGCCCGAATCCGCTCGTGGCGCCGGCCGCCCAGCAGGCGATGGATCGGCTCGCCAAAGTGTTTTCCTTTGAGGTCCCACAGGGCCATATCCACGGCCGCCATGGCCGAGATCGTCACCGAGGTCCGGCCCAGGTACATTGTGCCCCGGTACATCTTCTGCCAGAGCCGCTCGGTCTCCAGGGGATTCTCGCCCAGGAGCAATTCCCGCAGCCCGCAGGCAACGTTATGGCTGAAGGGGGCGTCAACCACCGCCTGGACGACCTCGGGCGAAGAGTCGGCCTCGCCAATCCCTTCCAGCCCGGTGTCGGTGCGAACGCGGACCAACACGGCGTCCTGACAGCTCGACGTCTTGGCCTCGGCGGGCCCAAGGCGGAGAATCTGGCAGATAACCTGGGTGATTTCGATCGCAAGGGGCCTTTCGTTGCCCGGCAACGCCGCCGCCGGGGGTGGCATGGTGGGACCTTTGTCGATCAGCATAGCAGGGATTGGGGGGAGGAACAAACCGATTCCACGCCATCGCCCCCGCCCTGGGGCCATCGAACTCGGCCGCGTGGAGCGCTTGCATCCGCGACGGTTATGGGTATCGTGGTGCTTGTCTGGCGGAGGTTTTCTTGGCAATTCGACACAGGAGGAGAAGCCATGACCAATGTCGTTGACGCTCTCGGGCGAATGGCCGTGCTGCTGCTGATGGCCGCGGCGTCCCCGGCGGCGGAGTTCCCCAAGTTCGAGTTCCACCAGATCGACAAGATCGGAAGGTCGATGGGGCAGACCTCGCTGGTCGACGTGGACAAGGACGGCGACCTGGATTGGATCACCGGCTGTAGTCGGGGGGAGGTGTGGTGGTTCGAGTACCAGGGGCCCGACCGTTGGGTCCGGCACAAGATCGGCGAAGGGGCCGGGACCGACGTGGGCGGTACCGCGGTGGACGTCGATAGCGACGGCTGGGTGGACCAGGTCTCGGGCGCCACCTGGTTCCGCAATCCCGGCGACCCGCGGAACAAGCCGTTTGCCAAGCACAACAGCGGGGCGATCAGCGGCTCGCACGACAACGTGGCCGCCGACATCGACCGCGACGGCAAGCTCGACCTGGTCATGATGCAGGACAGCAGGGGGGTGTTCTGGTACAAGACGCGGAAGGACCCAACCAAGCCGTGGGTGAGCCACTCGGTCGGACCGGCCGTACACGGGGGGCTGGCCCCACGGGGCGTGGGCGATCTCGACGGCGACGGCGACAACGACATCGTCCGCTCGACCGGCTGGTACGAGAATGCCGACGGCAAGGGTGGAAAGTGGAAATGGCATGAAAACATCGGCGGAGGTCACACGGGCCGGTTCAAAGACACCACGAAGTCCTGGATCGCCGATTTGGACAAGGACGGTGACAACGACGTGGTGATGACCGACGCAGACGCCGGCGGCCCGACGCGGAGGGCCCATTGGTTCGAGAACCGCGACGGCAAAGGGGGAAGCTGGGCCCGGCACCCGATCGCCTCGAACAAGGGCGATCTGCACACGCTGGCCGTGGCCGACTTCGACAACGACGGCGACCTGGACGTCTTTTCGGGCGAAGGCCCCTTGGGAAACACCGGCCCCGGTGACAAGCGCCGCTGGTTCATCTGGGAGAACTCGGACGGCCGCGGCGCCAGTTGGAAGGAGCACATGATCCTGGAAGGGCCCCGGTGTCACGAGGGCGTGGCGGCCGACGTGGACGGTGACGGCGACGTAGACATCTGCTCGAAGCCCTGGAACGGCAGCCTGCACGTCTATCTGCGGAATATGCTGGTCGAAAGCCGCCGGCGGTAGGTCGGAAACAGGCCCACCGTCAGCCCCGGCAGCACGGTTCCTCCGGGCCCGTCCGGCAGACGCACGGCCCCCTTGTCGCACCTGTTCCGGTTGGCTAAGTTGAGCGCAGCGCGAAGTGTCGCGCAGGAAGTCTCTGCCGTAACTCCTGACCAAGGGAAGTAGGCCATGCGACCTTGCGTTTTCACGGCAGCAGTAGGAGTGTTTCTGACGGTCCTGGCAGGATGTCCGGCGGAGCTACTTCCACCGGGAGCCGGTTCCTCTGAGGACGAGCAGCCGGTGCCCGCTTCGTCTGAGGGCGAGCAGCCGCTGCCCCCTCCCGCTCCGCCTCCCCCTCCATCCCCACCCCCGTCGCCCGAGCAATTGGCCCGGCAGGCCCTGGAGGCTCCCACCCCGGACGAACAAGAGGTCGCGGCGGTCCGATTGGCTGGACTCGGCAAGCCGGCCAAGCAGCACCTGCGGCGGGTGCTGTCCCAGAGCCAATCCCCCGAGGTGCGCGCGGCGTGCATCGGGGGACTGGCGGTGCAGTGGGATTACGACAGCATGCCCGCGTTCCTCGACGCCCTGGACGACGACTCGGAATTGGTCCGCGGCCGCGCCGGCAGGGCCGTGGAGCGAATGATGTCGGTGGACTTCGACTATCGCTATGACGACCCACCTGAGAAACGGGCAGCCGCGGTCAAACGCTTCCGGGAGCATTGGAAAGAATTTCGCGACTCGGAGATACTCGAGTATTGGAAGGAGCGGCTGGAAGAACGAGAGCAACGGGAAGAACGCAAGCGACTGGAAGAACGCCCATCAGCCGTCGCGCCAGACGCCGGCTCGGGCACGCATGTGGAGCCGTCTGCGCGGCCGTAACGGTCTCACAAGCTGCGTGCTGGCGGCAGCGCCCGGCTGGGCGGCCTGCATGCTCGACACCGTGGGGTTCCGCGCCGGCGACGCGGGCGGGGCACAAATCGAGCGTCCCCTGGCGGAGTCGGGTTGGGGCCTGACCGGGCTGGCCTCGGTCGTTTTGCCGATCGCCCTGTTCTGGGCAGCCCTCTCCCTGCTGCTGGGCCGGGCACAGTCGCGCCTGGCCAGCGGCAAGATGCATGGATCCGCATAGTCCCGCGACCTGCCCTGAGGTAAAATCTCGTGTGTCGATACAAACTCCGCCCGCCGCCCGCCTGACACCGTAAATGGACGTAAGGGGGCGTAAACACGCAACTTCCCGCTATCGCAACATCGGACCCGTTTGGCCGCCGACGGTACGTCGGCGCGGGAACGAGCCACGTTAGCGCCGACGTACCGTCGGCGGCTAAACCAGGCAGAGGACGTTATTGCTTGACGATTATAGAGTGAAAATGTCCTCCCCAGTCGAAACTCCCACGGAGCTGCAATCGGATCGGCAACCGGCAGCGCAATTGGAGGTGCCGGCGGATCCCCCGGCGGTATTGCCGTTTGCGCATCTCAATCTCCGCCGCAATCCGTTCGGTGAGCTGGAGCCGGAAGAGCGGGCCGCGCTGGCGGTGGTCGACGTCGCGCGATTTGTCCGCCGCCTGGAGCAGCCCGGCTATGCCGTCCAGTTCATGGGCGAGAAGGGCCGCGGCAAGACCACGCACCTGCTGGCAATCCTGCGGCATTTTCCCCAGGCCGCGTATATCCACATCTGCGAGGGCCAGCGGCCGCGCATCCCGCACGGCCAGCCGCTGCTGATCGACGAGATTCAGCGCCTGCCGCGGCGGCGAAGGCGGCGGGTTTTTCGGCGTCCGGTCTCCCTGGCCATCGGGACCCATCAAGACGTCAGCTCGGAGCTTGTCCGGGCGGGGTTCGAGGTGAACTCTGTCAAGCCGTCAGAGCAGCTCGACTCCCGGCGGCTGCACCAAATACTCAACCGCCGCATCGAGTGGGCCCGGCGAGGCCCCGGGCCGCTGCCGCAAGTCGGGCTCCAGACCATACAGGAGATGATCGACCGTTTCGGCGACGACCTCCGCGCCGTCGAGCTATACTTGTACGATCGCTTCCAAAACCTTCCGGGAATCTAAGATGTCTGAGATTCGGTAGGATGGGGTGCTTGCACCCGCGCGCCGTTGTTACCTTCCGAAATGCTTGACCCCCATTCGACGTGCGTGCAAGCACGCACCCTACAACTTCCGAGACCTTTCGAGAACACAAGATGTCTAAGTGCGATTTGCAGATCGCTTTTGATCGGCCCAACCGGAGCTACCGCAGCGGCCAAGAGCTGAGCGGCACCGTGCACGTGCGAGTCAATCGCGACGTCCGCTGCGATGGCCTGTTGATCGAACATTTCTGGCAGACCCACGGCCGCGGAAACACGGCCACCGGACCGAAACAGACCAGCGTCGTGTTCCAGGGCGATTGGCAGGCCGGCCAGGCCTTCAGCTACCGCTTCCGCTTCCGCACTCCCGACGGGCCGCCGACCTACCACGGGCATTACCTGAACGTCGATCATTACGTCCACGCGCGGGTCGATATCCCCTGGGCGATCGACCCGAAGCTCAAGGAAGAGTACCTCCTGCTGCCGAGTCAGCGCGAGTACGGAAACCTGCCGCGGGCCCGCGACCAGCAGCGGAAGCTCAAGCAGCAGATCGTGAAGCTCGGGCTGCCGGTTGGCCTGGCGATGATCGTGCTGGGCCTTGTGTTCCTCCCGTGCGGTGTGGTCCTGATCCCCTTGGGGTGCCTCGTGCTCTTCCTTGCCCTGCGCAAATCGCTGGCCGAAAAGAGAATCGGCAAAGTCGTGCTCCGCTGGGGTTCGCTGCGCGTGGCGCCGGGCGGCAGCGTCCTGCTGGGGCTCAGCTTCACGCCCCGCAAGTCCTCCACCTTAAACGGGATCACCGCCAATCTGGTCGCCACCGAGCGGTGTGTATCGGGCAGCGGCACGAACAAGACCACGCACACCCACAAGGTCCATCAGCGGACCGTCACCCTGGCCGGGCAAGGCCAGTTCACCGCCGGGAAGCCGATTCAGCTCGACGCCGTCGTGCCGATCCCCAAGACCAACGCCTTCAGCTTCTCGGCCAGCGACAACGAGCTGACCTGGAGCCTGGAGGTCCGGATCGACATCCCGATGTGGCCCGATTGGGTAGATAAGCGAGTGCTGACGGTCCGGCCCCCGCCCGTGGCCGAGATCGTCGAAAAGAAGCCCGGCCCGCCGCCACCGCCGCCGCTTGATGATCGGCTCGTCGCTCAGCCGCCCGCTTTGCAGACCACCACCCGCGGCGAGATGCCCGTGCAGGAGCAGACCCCGACTGGGCCGCCGGCGGATGTGCCGTCAGAGGCCGCACCGCCCGCGGTCCAACAGCAGCCGGTCTCAGACACGGCCGCCCCCGACGGCGCCCTGATGGAAATCATCGAGCGGCTCGGCTCGGCCAGCAGGTATGGAAGCGAGCGCGCGCAGATCGTCGGGGAGTACGCCGAGGAGTCGTTTCCGTGCTCCATCGAGATCGACGGCGTCGAGCGGACGTACAGCTACCCGCCCGAGAAGCGCTTCCGCAACGGCCGGACGGTAACCGGCGTGATCCGCGGCAGCGATTGCGAGGTCTCGCTGCAACTGCCGGAGGAGCGCAACGGTGAGATCGACGCCCTCGGCCCGGGCGACACCGTTTCGGCCGATTGCACGCTGCTGAAATGGAACAGCATCCACGACCGGCTGGAGATGCGCCAGTCCTAATACTACAGCGCTGCCTCCTCGGGAACGAACGGTCATAAGCCGCTTGAAACAACCAACTTGGCAAGAACCACGGATAACACGGATGGGACCGTCCCAAACGTGGCATTTCGGTTGTGACTCAGATTGGCAAGTGCGGCGCTACCAGGGACCGACGTACCGTCGGCCGCTAAACGTGTTTGTCGGCGGCGCAACGGTGTTTAGCGGCCGCCGGTACGGCGGCTTGCGGGTTGCGCGACCCAAGAACTGTCAGGAAAGCAACTTGCGCCGTGAGACGATCCCACACGAATGGGCACGGATGAGTTGCCGGTTTGGAAATGCACGCTTTTGTTTGCGTTGATCCGTGCCCATCCGTGTTATCCGTGGTTTCAGCCCTTCCTGCCGGCTGACCCACCGCTGTGCCTGAGCCGCAAAAAAGCCCCGCCCAAGGGGCCTCGACGCCTCGCTATCCGGCAACCTGATCGGTACAATGGTGTGGACTGCCCGGCTTGGGCGACGTTGACGATTTGTCGTGGGGCCACCTGCGATTTTTCCTGCATGATTGAAGGAGGAGCAAACGATGAAACGATTCCGTCTCGCTTGCTGGCTGGTGGTGTGCAGTGTTTCCGGCCCGCTGGTATGGTTCTCGCCGGCGCCCGCCGAAGCCGCCGAGAATCAGCCCGCCGAGCAATCCCCGTCTTCGGCCGAACTGGAGCGATTGCGCCGGGACTTCGTGAAGAACTTCCAGCGGCTGGGGCTGAAT
>CAZUAM010000193.1:0-10919 GCA_964618095.1 uncultured Planctomycetaceae bacterium
ACGTTTTGCCCCTGCCCTCCCCATGAGCGCGCGGCGGTGTAGGCGTGATTCCCGCGCCGTCGATCTCGCCGACTGCCTGCCGGAAAGCTACATTAGAAGCGAGACCTCGCGAAAAAGAACGTCTTTCCATGCTCTCACCCGCTGCCACGCAGGTTGTTGCGATTTGCGTGCTGAGTTTGATTGGTCTGGGACTGGCCGTCGGGGCCGCCATTCGGGTCTGCCGTTCGCCGTTCACCCCGGCCCAGACGGTGCTCTACGCACTGCTTTACGTGATCGTGCGGATCTTGTGGCGGGCCCAGATCGTCGGCCGCCTGCCGATTCCGCCGGGTCAGGGTGCGGTGGTCATCTGTAACCATCGCGGCCCGCTGGATTCCTTTACCATCGCGCTGAGCGTGGACCGGCTGGTGCACTGGATGGTGGCCCGGGAGTACTGTGTGCACCCGGCCTTCGGATGGTTTCTTCGGATCTGTGGAGTGATTCCGGTGAGCCGTGGGGGGATCGACACGGCGGCCACCAAGCTGGCCATCCGCTACGCGGGGGAAGGCCACGTGGTAGGGCTGTTTCCCGAAGGACGCATCAATACCGGCGACGAACTGTTGGCTCCCGGGCGTCCCGGGGCGGCCATGATCGCCCTGAAGGCCCGGGTGCCGGTGGTGCCCTGCTATATTGCCGGCTCGCCCTACGACGGCACGGTCTGGGGCTGCCTGCTGATGCCGGCGAAGATCCGCCTGAAGGTCGGCCAACCGATGGACCTTTCGGGGTACTACGGCCGGGACAACGATCGCGAGGTGCTGGAAGATCTGACCAGGTGGTTCCTGGTCGAGATTGCCGGGCTGGCAGGCTGCTCCGATTTCCAGCCCAAGCTGGCCGGCCGGTTCTACAAGCCGGGTCTGGCGGACGAGTAGGTTCCTGGGGGTTCCCGGGCACCGCGCCTGTGCAAGAAGTACTCAGTGGTCAGTTTTCAGTTGTCGGTGTTGGCGCCGTCCCGCAGTGGGAGGCGCGGCGCTTTGTTCAAAAAGCCGGCCCACTGCGTGGGTGGGATTCGCCGGGGCCAATCCGAGAGTCTTCGTCCGGCTTGCCGGTGTAACCAACCTCGGCAGGAGCTGATGACTGACAACTGACAACTGATTACCACCACCCGCGCCGACTATCGGCGGAACTGCTGACACCAGTAGATGGTGCCGTTTCGGGTGCGGTACGCGGCGGCGCCGATCCGCCGATACGCACGGTTGAGGATATTGGCGCGGTGTCCCGACGAATTCATCCAGTCGCGGACCGCGCTGCGGCTGTGGGGCTGCCCCATGGCGATGTTCTCGGCAACCGGTCGGCGGGTGTGGACCAGGCGGCGGTTGCTGGCCATCCAGGAGGCGTGCTCCCGGGCCGACTTCATCAGGCCGCGATCGATCTGAAGCGCCGCCAGCCCATACTTCGCCCGCTGGGCATTCGTGTACTTGACGATGTTTTCCTCGATCGCCAGCAGTTCGTCTTCCTTCGCCCTTTGCATGGATACGAGCTTGGCCAGCAGCCGGGCGACCAGCTTGGCCTCCAGGTTGCTGTTGTGCTCTGCCTGTTGCTTCGGGTGGGGGCGGTTTTCGGGACTTGCCTGCATTTTTTGTTCCGGTCCGGGAGACAACAACAGGACGCTGGCGCACAATACTGTCTTGGCAATCATCGATCGCTCCTCCGTGGGGGAAACTGAGTCTAGGAGTGTGCAAGTGCCGCCCGGCGTAACCGTCTCGAGGCAGGTTGGCTGCTCCAGCGGCGGTCGGGCGACGGCTGGGATCCCGCAATCACGCGTCAGGCCCCCCGGCGGGGCCGCTCACGCATCCTGCGACAAGTTGGGCATCCTGCGGGAAGTGTTCCGGTTAGAAGATCAAAGATATCGAACCCCGCGGCGATTGCAAGGGCCCAAAGGGAAAAAACTCCCCCCCAGCCGCCAATACGCCTCCCGATCGGGAGCCCGTCCTGCCGGGATATGCGGAGTCTGGCGGCCCGGCCCTGATTATTACCAAGGAGTCCTGTCGAAAGAGCCTCGCGCGCAGCGAATAGTAGGTGCCAGTGTCTCTCCCGTTTCCCGCACACGTGCTTACCGCTACGATGCAAGGTTCGTGTAGCGAGTTGACGCAACTCAAGCGTCAACGGTATGTTGCGAAGTCGTTGGTGTTCGCATCTAACGTTTAGCGGTCGGGCTTGCCCGACGCTGGGGGGGGAAGTGCCGTTTGGCTCGGCCAGAACAACGTCGGGCAAGCCCGACCGCTAAACGACGATCGAGCCGACGCTGCGCTGTAGTGTTACGCCGCAATCGAAAACACACCGCACCGGTGTTATACTGCCGATCAAGTGCCCTGATGGTCGACACCCGCCGTACGCCGCGTAGCGTTGCACATTCGCCCGATGCACATTCGGCCGATGAAATCCGGGGAGGCGGAGGCCGTGTCTGCTTTCGTGACGGCCTCGCTCTTGGAGTGTGCCCATGACCAAGAGGATTCGTGAGGACGTCTGACGTTCGATTGGAATCGGACGGCCGGGCATGGGGAGACAGACATGGATTTGAGCGTTTCTCGGGCTGGCAGACACCGGGTCCGCGGCTGCCGGGCTTGGCTGTGGGCAGCCGCTTGGGCGGCCGTTTTGTGTGGCGGGTTTCCCGCGGTGGCCGCGGAACACCCCTTTATTCTCTGGACTGAAGAGGAAGCCGCTGCATTGCGCAAGAAGGTCGAGACTGAGCCTCGGGCCAAGGCCGCCTATGAGAAGCTGGTCGAGAACCCCGATCGCCACGAAGGCAGCTTCGCCAACCTGTTCCGCTACGCCGTGATGGGCGACAGCGAAGCGGGTGAGCCGGAGAAGAAGGAGCTGATGAGGATGGTCCGGTCGCCCTTTCCGCAGGGTGCGGCCCAGTATATCAACGTCCTCCGCTACGACCAGCTTTACGGCCTGCTTACGCCCGCCGAACGCCGCGAAGTGGAGGGCTGCTTTCGCAACTATATCGAGCAGATCGTCTTTCGGCGGGCGATCTTCGACAAGTCGGTTTTTAACGACAGCCGCAACTACTCCCGCTACGACGCCCGCATCTACAGCCGCTCCAACTGGCTGCCGAACATCACCTGGCCCTGGAAGCTGAGCGCGAACCTGATGGCCCTGGCCCTGGCCGATGAGAAGCTGATTCGCAGGACTTGGGCGGCCTACGGCAGTTGGCAGTGGTATTTCGACGAGTATCTCTGCGACACCGGGTTCTACGCCGAGGAGTTCGGCAAGATGGGTTCGACGCCGGGGGCCATGCTGCTGTATTGCCGGGGGCTTCAGCGGCTGGGACTGGGCGAGCTGGGCTACGGCTACCGAGGCAAAGGCGGCGCGACCATGCGGGGCCATATCGAGAGTCTCCTCCACCTGGGTTACCCGCGGGTGGACGTGGGCAGCAAGCGGCCGCACTATCCGATGGTCACCATCGGGGACATGCGGCAAACGGGCTCCAGCCAGTCGTGGAACCTGCCTTCACTGGCCTTCCAGCACAGCCTCGTCCGCGGCTACACTCCCGAGGGCACGGGCGGCAACGAACGGTGGAAGGCCCACGGCGCCTGGGGAGGAGTGGTTCGCGGCAACCATGCCCAGTGGGACGGATACAGTGGCTTTACGCCCAAGATGCAGGTTCCATTCTGGTTCGAGATCGGACAGCGCCGCTGGCCGGAGGCGGGGTTGGCCTATTTCCTGGCCCAGATGCGGTCTCCCGATGAAGATCGGTACTACCCGTCGCTGTTTTTCGGGCTGGACCCGATCGATCCGGCCGAGGTGAAACCTCCCCGGGCCCCATCGGGCGTGTGGCCCGACCGGGGGCTGGTGATGCTCCGCGCCCGACAGAGCCCGGCCTACTGGGAATCGCAGTCGCCGGCGGTCTGCATGCGCTTGGCAACCAACTACGCCCACAACGTGAACGACTGTTTCGCGCTGGCGGGGTTCTACGCCATGGGGCGGCCGATCTATCTGAATCGGCAGACCTATCGCGGCTACGCCCAGGGCTACAGCCGGAGCATCCAGAGCCACTGCGGCCTTGTGGTCGACGGAGCCGAGCCGGCCTTCACCGACCAGACCACTGTCCGCCACGCCTTCGGGCCGCTGGTGAAGTTCGCCGCCGCCCGCAGCAAGCAGGTGTACCGCGAAGTGGACCTGACAAGGGCGCTTTTCCTGACGCGCGAGTACCTGCTTGACGTTTCCATCTTGGGCAGCCCCAGGCCGCGGTCATATCATTGGCTGGTCCATGCGATCGGTCTGCCGACCGAGAAGTCGCCGGACGGCTGGCGGCCTATTGGCGGAATGGACACCCTGTCGCCCTGGTTCGAAGAAGTGAGTTTTCTCGCCGCACACGGCAAAAACTGGTCGGTCACGGTCGTCCAGGACTGCGCTCTGAAGGATCCGAAGTCCGCGGCACTGAGCCAGTCGTGGTATGCGAAGCGGATCGGTGTCCGCATGACCATGCTGGGTGGGCTGCTCAAGATCGCTTACGTGGCCGCCACCCCTGGGCTCGAACCGGCGCCTCGCAAGCCCGAACCGGGCCCGAACGAAATCGGCGGCGTGACGATTGTTGCGGCACGCAGATGCCCGCAGACGGCATTTGTCGCGCTGCACGAGCCCTTCAAGGCCGCCTCGCCGCAGATTGCCGAGTTCCGCCGGATACAGCAGAATGAACAGGGCTTGGCAGTAGCCGTGGTCGGCCGGCCCGGCTCTGGCGTCAACGATCGCGCGATGTTACGCTATGGGGACGATGCCGACAAACCGATCACACTGGCCGGCGACGGCGAGAGCTTCACCTTCGCCGACCACGTTTACGTCCGCATCGGTAGGGATACGGTGGAAGTCTCCGGGCATCCGCAGGCCATGAGGATCCGCGTCAAGGGGCGTCCGAAGCTGGTTGTCAACGGAGAAGGGCGAAAGTCGACGGTTGCAGACGGCCTGTTGACGTTTGAGAACTGACTGGCAGACTTACAGCCGCGGTGCGTGCCCGTGCTCGGTCGCCGCGCATACCTCTTGGGAGATCCATCATGCCACATCGCATCGTACTGTTGCTTGGGTTGACCGTCGCGTCCGTTGCGTCGCTACAGGCGGCCGAGCAGAAGGGGCTCGAGGCCCTGTTGACCCGCGAGATCGTGGGCTCGGTTCTGCCGATGGCCGAGGTGCAGCGCTACTGCGAGGCCGGCGTGCCGCAGATGCCCAGGTTCCGCTCGGCCGCCGAGTGGGAGAAGGAGGCTGCGCGGCTACGGAAGGCGGTACTGGAGAAGATCGTCTATCGCGGCCAGGCGGCCCGATGGCGCGACGCGCCGGCGAAGGTCGAGTGGCTTAAGACAATCAAAGGCGGCCCGGGATACCGGATCAAAAAGCTCCGCTACGAGGCCCTGCCGGGCATGTGGATTCCGGCGTTGCTTTACGAGCCGGAGAAGCTTTCAGGCAAGGTGCCGGCGGTCCTGAACGTCAACGGCCATACCGCCCTGGGCAAACAGTATCCTCCCAAGCAGATCCGCTGCATCAACCAGGCCAAGCGGGGAATGCTTGCGCTGAACCTCGAATGGCTGGGGATGGGCCAACTGGGGACCGGCGGCTTCGCCCACGCACGGATGAACCAGCTCGACCTCTGCGGCACGAGCGGCCTGGCCCCGTTTTACCTGTGCATGAAGCGGGGGCTGGACGTGCTGCTGAGTCTGGAGCATACCGATCCCAGTCGCGTGGCGGTCACCGGGCTGTCCGGCGGCGGATGGCAGACGATTATCCTCAGCTCGCTGGACACGCGGGTCAAGCTGGCCGACCCGGTGGCCGGCTATTCCAGCTTCCGCACCCGGGCATGGCACCTGAAGGACCTGGGCGATTCGGAGCAGACGCCCAACGATCTGGCCACGCTGGTAGACTACACGCACCTGACGGCGATGATGGCCCCCCGGCCGACGCTGTTGACCTACAACTCCAAGGACGATTGCTGCTTCGAGTCGGGCTATGCCTTGAAGCCGCTGGTGGACGCCGCCCAGCCGATCTTCCAACTGTTCGGCAAGAAAGACGCGCTGCGGACACACGTCAACGACGACCCCGGCACGCACAATTACGAGCAGGACAATCGCCAGGCGCTGTATCGCATGTTGGGCGACTTCTTTTTCCCGGGCGACAAGCAGTTTGACCCGAAGGAGATTCCTTCGGCCGACGAGGTGAAGAGCAAGGAGGAACTCCAGATCGAGCTGCCGGCGGAGAATCAGGATTTTCACACGCTGGCGTTGACTTTCAGCAAAGAGTTACCCCGCCAGCCGGCGTTGCCTACCAAGAAAGCCGCCGCAATCGAGTGGCAACGTGCCCGGCGTGCCCAGTTGCGACGGATCGTGCGGGCGAAGGAGTACCAGGTCACGGCGATCAAGTCCGACAGCGAGGAGAAGGCGAAGCTCAAAGCGACGTTCTGGCGGCTGCAAATGGGCGGTGCCTGGACGGTGCCGGCGGTGGAGCTGGTCCGGGGTGATCCGAAACGGACCGCGGTGCTGGTGGCCGACGGGGGCCGGGCGAGTGCCGCCGAGCGGGTGGCCCGGCTGCTGGAGTCCGACTACCGGGTGATTGCGGTCGATCCGTTCTATTTCGGCGAGTCGAAGATCGCGCAGCGGGCCCACCTGTTTGCCCTGCTGGTCGCCGGCGTGGGGGATCGGCCGTTGGGGTTGCAGGCCAGCCAGGTGGCGGCGGTGGCCCGTTGGGCTGCGGCGGGCGATGGGAACCGCCCGGTCACCCTGGTGGCCCTGGGGCCGCGGTCCAGTGCGTTCGCGTTGGTGGCCGCCGGCCTGGAGGAAAAGGCGGTCGGCCGGGTGGAGCTCGACGGATCGCTGGGGAGTCTCAGGGAGGTAATCGAGCAGAACTGGTCGGTCACCGAGAAGCCCGAGCTGTTCTGCTTCGGCCTGCTGGAGGCCTTTGACGTCAAGCAGTTGACGGCCCTGGTTGCCCCGCGGCCGGTGAGGTTCATCGGCGCCAGCGATCGGGCGAAGGCGGAGGTGCCCGAGCTTAGGGCCTGGTACCGTTTGTTGGGTGGAGAGTTCGAGCCACCCGGCTAGAAGTCTGGCGTGACCGCGCGGTCAGAATTGCAAATTGAGAATTGAAAAATGCAAATTGCAAAATGATTCCTTGACATCAGACAATTTGCAATTCTCAATTTGCGATTTTCAATTTGCAATATGAAAGGACGTTTTGTTGGGCCGCAGTTCTGTTGTCCTAAGTGGGGGCAAGCAATACCTGAACCTGCCGGGGAGGATTAGGCCATGCGACGACGAGACTTTGTAGCTTCATCCATAGTTGCGGTTTTCGTGGCGCTGTTGCCGTGCGGATTTCTGCCGGCCGCAGAGCCCGTCTGGAAGGTGGGCATTGCCCAGGCGAAGATTACGCCGGAGAAGCCGCTCTGGCTGGCCGGCTACGGGGCCCGCGACCGCCCGGCCGAGGGCACGCTCCACGACCTTTGGCTCAAGGTGCTCGTTCTTCAATCCACAGATGGCGGTCGCGCGGTCTTCGTGGCCAGCGACCTGTTGGGATGGCCGAAGAACATGAGCGAGAGGGTCTGTGCCGAACTGAAGACCGACTGCAAACTGGACCGCTCGCAGGTCATGCTCACTGCCACGCACACGCACAGCGGTCCCGTGCTCCGCGACGCCCTCTACGACATCTATCCGCTGGACGAGAAGCAGCGAGCGTTGATCGAGGAGTATACCGCCGCGTTGGAGAAGACCGCGGTGGCGACCGTGGTCAAGGCCTTGTCGCAGCTCAGCCCGGCGACCCTCTGGGCAGGCGAGGCAGTGACCAACTTCGCCACGAACCGCCGCAACAACCCGCAAGCAGAGGTGGAGAACCTGCTCTCCCGCGGCCTGACGCTGAAGGGGCCCGTGGACCACGACGTTCCGGTCCTGGCGGTCCGCTCGCCCGAGGGCCGTCTGCTGGCGGTGGTCTTCGGCTACGCGTGCCACTGCACGACGCTGAGCGCGTACCGCTGGTCGGGCGATTACGCGGGGTTTGCCCAGATTGCCCTCCAGGAGAGCCATCCCGGCGCCCTGGCAATGTTTCACGCCGGCTGCGGGGCCGACCAGAATCCCCTGCCGCGTCGCGAGGTCACGTTCTGCCGCCGATACGGCAACATGCTGGCCGCCGCCGTGGAAGAGGCGTTGCGCACCCCGATGCGGCCGATTAGCCCACGTCTGCGCACGGGGTTTCAGCTCCTCGACCTGGACTTCGAGAAGGTGCTGAGCAAGTCGGAGCTGGAAGCCGCAGCGGGCAAAGGCGGCTACGCAGGCCGCCGGGCGGAGCGCTTGTTGAGCCAATTGAACCAGGGCAAGACGTTTGCGGAGAGCTACCCCTATCCGGTCCAGGCCTGGAAGCTGGGCAACGACCAACTCTGGATCAGCCTGGGCGGCGAGGTGGTGGTCGACTACTCGCTGCGGCTGAAGGCCAGGTACGGGCGGCGAACCTGGGTTACCGGTTACGCCAACGACGTGATGGCCTATATCCCGTCGCGGCGCGTCTGGGAAGAAGGGGGCTACGAGGCCGGCGCGTTCTCCGTGTACGGCCTGCCCACCGATCGTTGGGCCCCGGACATCGAAGAGCAGATTGCCGCCTGCGTCGGCGGGCTGGTCAAGGGTTTGGAGTGATCGCCATCGGGCTAATGTCACAAAGCCGCGAGTGTTGGTTGCGGCGAATTCGCGACCCACGGTCGCGGCTTTATGAGTGGCGGCTCAATTGCCCGGCCAAGGGCGCGACTTGGTGAGAAGCATTTACCGGCGGTCCCTATTCCTTCCGTCGTCGTCAGGGTTGTCTTCCCTTGTGTGATCGTCCTCTTCGGGGCAACCCGGCCCGATGCGGGCCTCCAGTCGAGTGAGCACCTGCAAACTATAGACAAGCGGTTGCCGGTCTGGGATAATTGGTGGTTATCGGATGGGTAGTTGTGCGCGGCATCCAATAACCTCCGGACGGTGATCCCAATGACCGACTCCCACGTTTCGCGGCGCAGGTTTTTCATGCACTCGGCCCATAAGACGGTCGGCGTTTCGGCCGGCCTGGCGGGGCTGAGGGCCTGCGATCCGGCCGATTTGGCCGCCGCCGGCCAAGCCCGGCGACCCTTGCGCGTGTGCCTGGTATCCGCCTGTCCGCATTACAAGTCCGACCAGTCGCTGGCCGTGCTGGAAAAGTATCTCCAAGAGAAATGGAAGATGAAGTGCAGCCGGGCATTCAGCCAGAAGAAGGACGACCTGCCCGGGCTGGAGAACCTGGAGAAATCCGATTGCATGCTGCTGTTTGCCCGGCGGATGACCGTCAAAGGTGAGCAGTTGGAGCGCATCAAGCGCTACTGCCGGCGCGGGGGGGCGATCGTGGGCGTGCGGACCGCCAGCCACGCCTTCCAGAACTGGCTGGAGATGGACAAGGAAGTGCTCGGCGGCGATTACCAGGGGCACTTCGGCAACAAGCTGACCGAGGTCGAGATCGTGGAGGCGGCCAAGGACCACCCGATCCTGGCCGGCGTCAAGCCGTTTGGATCCCGCGGCACCCTCTACAAGAATCCGCAGATCGCCAAGGACGCCACCGTGCTGCTGGCCGGCACGTTCCCCGGCCAGACCTACCCGGTTGCCTGGGTCCGGGTGCACCGTGGCGGCCGTGTGTTCTACACCTCGCTGGGCCACCCGGTTGATTTTCGGGATCCCAGCTTCCTCCGCCTGCTGGCCAACGCGATCTCGTGGACCTCGGCGAAGCGGCAATAAACTGAACCGAACTCGCGGCGGAGAACTCAGTCCGCCATCCGGGTGCCTTCCAGCCCGCCCCAAATGCCCTTGCCTATTTGCTGGGCCCTGGTTTGGTAGGCAGCGAACGCCTCCTGGTACTGGAACGAATACGCCTCGGCCGTCAGGCCGTAGCCCTGCCGGATGATCTCCAGGTTCACCAGCAGCCCGTCCGGTGCCCGATGGACGTAGGCCACGCGGACTGCGTCGGCGTCGCTTGTGGCCAACTGGGGATCGTACTCGAGGTAGACCAGTTCGCCGACCAACAGGTTGCGGACGAAGATCAGGGCCTCGGTGGGCACGGCGCCGGGCTGAGCCTCAGCGGACGCCAGCAGCAGCGGCTCCATACCCAATAGTCGCACCGGCGTCGGCTTGCCCTCGATCGACAAGGTCAGCAGGTAGTCGTTGCCCACCGAAATCACCTGGTATGCCGGGGCCTGCGTGAACTCCCTTGCGGGTACCACGGCCAACTCTGCTGGGCTGACAACCAGCGGCGGGGTCGCCGGACGGACGATGCGTCTTCCACGGTGAATCATCACCGCGCCACCCGCGCGGATCACAGGCCGGGGCCGATACCTGGGGACCACGGCAGCCGCCCTTGGCGCGACGCGGACCCTGACGTTGGGCCCGGGCCTCGCCACGGCCTTCGCCCGCACTCTGGGCGCCGGCACGATTACCGCTCTGGGGTGCGGACCGATCACCCGTCTCGGGCGCGGCCTCCTTGCGGGAGGCGCCGACAACGCGGCGGCGGTGGTTGCCAGGATCAGTCCGAGGACCACCAGCACCGGCAGAGATCGTTTCGAAGTCTGTTCGCACTTCATCGGTCAGTTTCTCCTGGGTTGGAACGCAGGTTCGGCGGGGCCTCCGTGGACGGGAGTTTTTCGAGGCCCCGGAAGTGTATAACCCGCCCGATGCCGTCGCGGTGTCGCCTCGACCTGAACAGGCCCGTTCCTTCGCGCCGCTTCCCGCCTACGGTGAGGGGTTGGGCCGGATTTTCCGGCTGTTCCGCCGCTGGCGACATCCCCACCCCGGCCAAAAGAAGCAACGACCCGATAGAGAGCTAGAACCTGTGTGCCACGGCCGTGTCGGCCGTGCAGGTTTTATGCTGCTACCGGGCACGGCCGACACGGCCGTGGCACACGGCAGTAGCCATTTCAGCCC
>CAZUAM010000194.1:0-10869 GCA_964618095.1 uncultured Planctomycetaceae bacterium
CGCGCTACACTAAATTCGACGAGGAGTTGTCTCAAACCGGTTGACACGTTCCGGTACAAGATCACGAAGTTTCTTGCAGAGGAATACTCGTTAGACAATTTGTTCCTGGAATACTACCACAAGGGCGATGAGAACGACAAATAGCAGCCTGGCCGTGTTTGTCTGGACCTTCCGGCGGAAGTGGAAGGGATTCGTAATTTTCATCGCCGCCACGGCGGTGATGGTTTTCATAGTCTTCAGCATCTACCCGGAGATTTCGGAACTTCGAGGCAAGGCCGTCGCAGAGGCCTTGGGCGGCGACGTGGAAGTCTCGCTGACCCAGAACAGCAAGGCAGGCGGGGATTACACGCTCAGTTGGAGCGAATATGGTGGAGCGGACGGTTACGTGGTGGTGGAATCCGATACCGAGATTCCGCTGTCATTGATAAAGGGGATGGGCGTATCCGGGGTGAATCTCCGGCTGCTGGCGAGATTCTTACCGAACTTGCCGGGCGATGGGAAGATCACCATACACACCTTTGACGCTGCCAGCACCACGACAGACCTGACCGGCCTGGACGAAACGTATGGAAAGGAGAATGCCCTGGTCTACTTCGGTGTTCTGGCGTTCCGGGGGAAGGCATCAAATGCCAGCATCGAGGGGGCCAGCCAGAGCGTGAACACGAGGAACCTGGTGGCAAAAGGTCCGTTCGAAAAGCTCATGGAGAATCCGTTAATCAAGGCGTTTGTGGGGAGCGAGAGTGTTGACATTTTCTCGATAAAGGGGTTTTTGTGCGTGGAATTGTTCAGTGGCCTGACACTCTATATCATGATCTATTTTCTGATTCAGTACGCCGGGGCGTTCTGCTGCGAGATGGAAAACAAGACCATCGACGTGATCCTTTCGACTCCTCTGAGCCGGCGGCGCCTGTTTATCAGCCGGTACCTGTCTTGGGTCGCCATGAACTTGATCCTGATCGTGAGTTGGATCGTTTTCATCTACATAGGCGTTCGTGCCCTGGGCGAGGAAGCCGAGGTGTCTCTGGCCGACGTCGCCCGGACCATGATCTTGTTCCTCCCTTTGATCCTCAGCGTACAAGGCTTCTGCATGCTGGCCTCGGTGGTCACCAACGAGTCGAGAAAGGCCTATGGGATATCGTTTGGGATCTACTTTGGGATGCATTTTCTCGAGATGGTGGGCATCCTGAGCGAGAGGTTGAGTTTCCTGAAGTACCTTGCCGTTTTTCATTACTGGGACTATAACGTCATCTTCATCGACGGCATCGTGCCGTGGGGGAGTATTGTTTTGCTCACCCTCGTTTCGATTGGCTTGTTCATTGCAGGGCTCGTGGTCTTCGAAAGAAGGGACCTGGCCTCATAGATTGTTGAAGGCTTCTTTCATTCATCGAGCATGGATATGCCTAGGGGCAATACCGTTGAATTAGCCGTAAAGCGAGTATTCGCTTATGATTCCGTTGAACCATAAAGCCGCCAGCGGTGGTCGCGCCCGGAACGATCACCGCCGGTTTCTGCGATCCTTCGGCGCGACCACCGCTCGCGGCTTTATGAGATTCCGCCATCATAACTGGACATGACATCGGCACTTCCGGCTAATTCAGCGGTATTGGATTCAGGAGATCGGTAGTTGAGCGTTGGGGCAGGAGCGACCGCAATCGCCAATTCCGCACGCTGTCGCTGCGGAGTCGCAGGCCAGGGCCCTGATCGCGGCGCGAGCGCCATTTATGGGCTACATTGGCCCCCTACGCAAGTTGCCGTCTGTAACGGTTTTGCGGGTTAGCGGGCATTTCCTGAACGTATGGGCCCCCGGTGCCGATTACTGAGCGTGTTTAGCTCTCGAATGGAGTTCCCCAGAGAACGCAACCATGCCCCGCCGCTGCGCCAGGTCGTTGCCTGCTCAGACCAGTGCATCACCCCAACGGTCTCGGGGCATTTTACTGACCTGCTACATGACCGGGGCGGAAAAGGGCCGGAATCTTGGTGTGGCGGGCTACTCGCACGACATTGTGACCGAATTGTTCCTCCCGCTGCTCGAGCAATGGGGCGAAGTCATTCCGGTTCGCGAGCCGCGTCAGAATCTCGAGGCGGCGGCGGCGGACGCCCGCCGGAGGGGACTGGAACCGATCCACCTGAGCATCCTGCCGCTGCAAGACGTGTGGCTGGCCCAGTCGATCGCGAACGTGGTTGTGCCGGCGTGGGAGTTTCCGGACGTTCCTAACCACGAGTTCAGCGGCGACCCGCAGCACGATTGGCCCGCCAAGGCGGACTGCTGTTCCCTGGTCCTGGTTGGGAATCCATTTACGGCCAAGGCGTTGAAGAGTGCGGGGGTTGCGACTCCGATCCGACTCGTTCAGGTGCCGACTCCGGATGAGTACTTTGGGCTGCCTCCCTGGCAGCCCACAAACCGGACGACGCTGGAGTGTTCGTGTTACGTGTTTTCCCGCTCGGAGGCGAGCGTGCCTTTACGGTCAGCCAGAGGCGTGTCTTCACCGCCGGGGACGGGGCCAACGACCCTTGCGGACTTTGCCGTTCTGCACGACTCCGGATGGTCACGCCGTGAACGGATTGCCAGGAATTTGGAATCGGTTGCGCGCTGGGTGTACCGCCGATGCGTCAGGCCGCTGCTGAGGGAGCGGGTTGCCCGAACCGTGCAGAAGGCCTACCAGATTGCCAAGTCGACGTGGCGGGATTCGGGCAGGGACTTTCAGTTCGCCAAGAGTCCCTGCTTGGAGCTATCGGGGATTGTGTACACGAGCATCCTGAATCCCAACGACGGCCGCAAGAATTGGCAGGACCTGTTGACGGGCTTTCTTCTGGCCTTGGGAGACCGCGAAGACGCCACGCTGGTGATTAAGCTGATCACCGACGATCCCGACGCGGTCAGCAAGATCGTGGGATACTATCAGGACCGGGACATTCCCCATCGCTGCAAGCTGGCGTTTATTACTGCCTATTTATCCGATGCGGAGATGCTTCATCTGGCCGAGGCGAGCACGTATTATCTTCAGACGACCAGAGCGGAGGGCAATTGTCTTCCGTTGATGAACTACCTTGCGGCGGGCCGGCCGGGCATATCTCCGAGGCATTCTGCAATTGCGGACTATTTTGACGAAGAGCTTGGATTCGTGGTGGATTCGCATCCCGAGCCGGCGGCCTGGCCGCATGATCCTCGCCTGCGAATCCGCACGACCTGGCAGCGCCTGGTTTGGCCCTCCCTGGTCGAACAAATACGCAACAGCTACCAGATCGCCAAAGACCGACCGGAGATATACCGTGCCTTAGCCGCGCGAGGGCGCCGAAAGATGCGGGATTGGTCCAGCCCGCAACTCGTCGCCTCGCGGCTGCATGCTGCGTTGGATCTGGTGTTGCCGGCCGATGGGGATGTTAATACGGCCAACCTGCGGAAAGCTGCCTAGCGGCGCCCAGTGATATGGGGCGGAACGTGGATGACATCGAACGCCTCCGGCACGCAGCGGTCGATGACGTTGCAGCGGGGCCGTCGAGGTTGGCGTAGCGGCTGCCGGGCACCTGGCCGGTGCCGCGGCGGTCTCTCGAGATTGGAACGAAGAGAACGGGGATCATACGAGGGTCATACGATGAAACTGGACTTCGTTGTACCCGGCTTCAGCAAATGCGGCACGACCTCGCTCTGCGCGCAGTTGGCGAGACATCCGGAGGTGTTCATCCCTGAAATCAAGGAGCCGAACTTCTTTGCCCATAAATTCGAGAGGGGCTGGCCATGGTACGAGGCGTTTTTCAAGGAGGCCGGCGGGGCACGAATTTTGGGAGAGGGGAGTACCAGCTATTCAACGGCGGAATATGCAGAGACGTCGTGCAGGCGAATTGTGGAGCACGTACCCGACGTCCGCTTGATCTTGATTGCGCGAAATCCTATTTCCCGGCTGGAATCCAGCTTCCGCGAGCATCACCACAACGGCCACAAATATGGAATTGACGTGCCGCGCTGCATCGGACCGGCGCTTTGGGAGTTTCGCAACATGGTCGACGATACGCTCTACTGGCAACGGATCAGCACGTATCGGAAGTACGTTCCCGACAGCCGGATTCACGTTCTTTTTCTGGAAGATTTCGTTCGTGACCCGGCGTGCGAGCTGGCCAGGTGCTTCGAGTTCTTGGGCGTGGATCCCTCAGTTCGTATTGAACAGTTGGACGAGAAGCTGAATTCCGGCAGCACCAAGCTCTACGATTCCAGGCCGCTGGCGTTCCTGCGCAGCTATGGGCCGTTCAACCGGCTGTGGGAGAGACTCTCGGTGGACTCTTGGGACCGGTTGACGCGTTTCCTGGGGCTGCGAAAACCGTTCAGGGGTCCCGTGCAGTGGGATCGCGCCTCGCTAGACTGGGTCCTCGAACAGATCGCCGAGGACAGCCAGCAATTCCTGAACCACTACGGAAAATCCACGGACTTCTGGAACCTCCACCCCAAGGCGGTCACTGCACGATCGCCGCTGCCCACGGAGAAAGCTCACATGCGGAATCCCTGGCAAAGTCTGAAGAAAGCCTTCACTGGTCGAAATCGCCCCTTGGGGAACCGGTCCATCAAGCTCGACGTGGGGATGATCGACGCCAAACAGAGTGGTTGGTTCAAGCATACGGGCGAATTGCTGGAGGGTTTTTTGATCCGTGCGGAGGACACGGTGATTGACGTGGGCTGCGGAAGCGGCATGGCGTGTGACTTTGCGGCGGGCCGCGGCGCCGAGGTCATCGCCGTCGACGTCGACCCGCAAATGGTCGACACGGTCGAGAAGAAACTGCGCCGCAGCCGGGCACGTGCGTTCCAGGCCATCGTGAGCGATTCGAATCCGCTGCCGGTCCCCGACGGCGTGGCCAGCAAGGTGATCTCCATGGAAGTTTTGGAACACGTCGACGATCCGCCCAAGTTGCTTTCGGAGCTGGTTCGGGTGGGAAAGCCCGGGGCGCAATACCTGATCACCGTCCCGGATCCGACCGCTGAGACGGTCCAGCGAGACATCGCCCCGGCCGAATACTGGGATAGGCCGAATCACATCCACGTATTCCCGCGCGAGGAGCTCGACCGCCTGGTGGGGGAGGTCGGGCTGGAGATCCAGCGGCGGGTTCACTACGGCTTCTACTGGTCGATGTGGTGGATCCTGTTTTGGGCGACCGAGGGAGGATTCGCATTCGGCGCGCCCGGGGCCCCAGTCCTCGACCATTGGAACCGTACTTGGCGGGCGCTGATCACCAATCCGAAGTCTGCCCATATCACCAAGGCCCTCAACGAGCTGATGCCGAAGAGCCAGGTGCTGATCGCTCGCAAGGCCGCGTAGGGCGAGGGGGTCTTGGCTTTGGGCAGGGAACAGAGGGAGATCACGTCCGGGGAGCACGCTTAAAAAGACAGGGTTGGCCACCGCAGGAGGATCGGTGATTCCGAGGACTTGCGAGGAAGCGGGGGCAAAACGGCCTTGACTGGGTGGGGGGATGTTTTTGCACTCGCCTCCCCAAGATCCCGGCGGAGACGTTTCCCCGCGGTGAGGGAGTCATCATTCGACGCCGTTGGGAATCGCTCAGGATTTCGCCCGCGCAACAGCAGCGTAGGGTAGAGCCTCCGAGACGCAATCTGGCGGCAGCGGGAGAGCTTCAGACGTGCCGAGATCCCTGACGTTGTTGATCGTGATACCTCTCCGCTGCGAAGGCAGCCACCTTCGAACGAGTTTGACCGCAGTCGGTCAACACCTGGACAGCCTGAATATACCCTACGAGTTTGTGCTGGTTGACGACGGTTCAACGGACGACACCTGGCAAGTTATCCGCAGCTTTTCCCAGGAATCGCCGCAAGTGCGTGCGCTGCGACTGAGCAGAAACTTCGGCAAGGAAGCGGCGCTGAGTGCCGGTCTGGAGGTGGCGCGCGGAGACGCCGTGATCGTGATGGACGGTGATCTACAACACCCGCCGGAGTTGATCCACGAGATGGTACGTCTTTGGCGGGAAGAAGGGATCGAAGTTGTTGACGCGGTGAAGAAAAGGCGGGGAAAGGAGTTACTTCCCAGAAGGCTTGGCTCACGACTTTTTTCATTTTTGATGTGCAAGTTATCCGGGTTTGACCTGTCCGGTGCGAGCGACTTCAAGTTGCTGGACCGAAGGGTCGTTGACGCCTGGCTGCGGATGGACGAAAAGCAGGTATTCTACCGGGAGGATGGTCGAGTGGTTGGGGTTCTCGCACGCCAGGATTCCCTTTGAGGTTGTCGAGCGAACGGGTGGGGCGACTAGATGGTCGACATCGGCTTGTTTTGCTACGCCGTGACGGCGTTGACGTCGTTCTCGTCACTTCCCCTGCACATCGTGACGCTTACCGGCGGCTTGTTTCTGCTGGTGGCGATCACGCTGGGTTGTTGGAGCCTGGTTCGATGGGTTACGGGCACGGCCGTTAGCGGGTTTACGACCGTGATCCTCCTCCAGCTTTCTGTGGGGAGCATTCTGATGGTTAGCCTGGGTATCATTGGACAGTACCTGGCCCACATCTATACGGAGGTCAAGAGGCGGCCACGGTACGTGGTCGCGGAACAGATCCTTGGGAATGCCAGGGAAGGCCAACAACCGGTGATGCACCTGAAGGCGGCCGGATAGTCGAGCAACCCGTTCGGAGCTCGAACAACTACTCGAAGAAGTGGCCGCCAGAACCTTTTGGCAGACCCCGAGAAGACCATCTCTCGCGAGGCGGCGGGGGCAACGGATGATACGGCGAACCGGAGATACGATCGAGATTCAGGGCGACTACCAATACAGAGCCGCGACGTCGGGGCATCCCGTCCAGCGATTCTGGCACAAAACGAAGACACTCACCATCGCCGAATTGCTCCCGCCGGGCAGCCAGGATTTCGTGATTGACGCGGGGTGTGGATCGGGGGTGGTATCTTCCTTTCTGGGGGAATTTGGTGCAACCGTGCTGGGTGTGGACGGAAGCCGTTGCGCAATCGAGTTTGCCACCAGCCAATTCGGAAGTCAAAACGTCTCCTTCCGGGAAGCCTTGGTTGACGAAACCCTGGTGATTGGCAAGCCCGCCAATAAGATCTACTGCCTGGAAGTCATCGAGCATATCTACCGCGAGCAAGCGCTGAGTATGCTGCGTGTGTTTCACGACTTGTTGGATTGCGGCGGAAAGGTCTTTCTTACGACGCCAAACTACAGAAGCCTTTGGCCGCTGATCGAATGGGGCCTGGATCGCTTCAGCGGCGCCGCACAGCTTGACGGAGACCAGCACGTGACGCACTACAACAGCAGATCGCTTTCGGCTGTTTGCGGCGAGGCCGGGTTTCAGCTCGACAAGGTCGTCACCGTTGCCTGCATGGCACCGTGGATTGCACCGATTAGCTGGAATCTGGCAGTCCGCATGCATCGTGCGGAAATCAGGAGTTCCACGTTGGTGGGTTCGATCATCGCTTGCACTCTTTCCAAACGAGACTGATGCAAGGCTGCCGCCGTTGACCTGGTGTGATTACGGCTGTTTTCCTGCACGCGGCTGCCCGAAAACAAGGAGGATTGGAGTCGGCAGATGAGATCAACGCAGAACGCCCTCTTGGATTTTGAGGAGCATTGGAGTACTGCCCTGGATACTTACAGGGTGCATCCGACGAGTCGGCATCGGAGACGATTTGTGATCAGGTCGCTTAGGCGCCGCAACTTCAACCGCGATACGTTTATGTTTGACTACGGTTGTGGGCCGGGAATCATTCTGGAGGACATCAAGAACACCTTCAATCTTGCCGACGGCCAGCTTGGGGGATGCGACATTTCCTGCGAGGCGATCAAGCAGGTCCGAGCGCGCTTCGACTCGCCGCATTTCTTTTGCAGCTCCTATCCTGATTTGGATAGGCCGATCGACGTGGCAATTTGCACGGAGGTCATCGAGCATACCCGCGAATACAAGGACGTCCTGCAATGGATTGCTTTTCACGTTCGGCCGGGGGGAACTTTTGTGTTGACGGCTCCCGGTGTTCCCATGGATCCGCCGGATCGGTATTACGGGCACGTTCAGCACTTCGAGCTGGATACGCTGACGGCGATTCTGCGGGACTTGGATTTCGAGGTGGAGCACGCTTGCTTGTGGGGATTTCCCTTATTCTCCCTTCAGAAATTCATTACCAAGCATCATTTCGAGCGGATCAAGAATGGCTTCATGACGGGATCGATCTCTGTGAAGAAGAAGCTCTTCTTCGGCTTGGCCTACCGGATGTATTTCATCCATGATTTGATCCCCCGGGGCCCGCAGATTTTCATCCGCGCCAAAGCGGCGGCTTAAAGCCGTCAGGCTCTCTGGAACGAACAAGATCAACGGGCGCAACAGCGCAAGACCTTTGGCAGAGCGGCGGCACTACAGGTGCCGGACAGGGTGCCGGGGAGGACTCCATGTCCCGCCAAGTCCCCGTGACATCGGCAAGAAAATGGTTCCGGCGAGGTTTTGGGGGCGCAGTTAGGCGGTGGGCTGCTGCCGTTGTTCCGGCAACTGCGGACGCTGGGGAACGTGCCGCGCCGACTGGGCGCGTCTTGCAGCGTCGCCTGATCGGCTGGATGGCGGCCCTGTCGCTGGTGATGCTCTTGATTCTGGCGACGCCGCTGCTGAGCGGACGCGTTTCGGTGTTCGTTGACGCGGGATGGTTTCACCTTCCCTTGCGTGGCTTTTATGCACGTTGCCTTGCCGAGGGCGAGGCGTTCGATTGGATGCCGGACCTGTTCTGCGGCTTCTATGTTTCCGGCGAGGGGGGGCTTGGCAGCTATCACCCCGTGCACGTGCTGCTGTACCGCTGGCTTCCGCTCGATACGGCGTTTGCCATGGAGAGTTTTGCCCACTACCCGCTGGCGCTGATCGGAATGTACTTGTTTCTGCGGCGGCACACGGGGGGCGTGGGGGCCTTGATGGGCGCCATGGTGTTTACGTTTTGCACGTGGTACATGTCCCAAGTGCGTCACGTGAATCCGGGCGCCGTATTGGCACACATGCCGTGGCTGCTGTGGGCGATGGACCTGGCGGTCGCGTCGTCCGGGCCAAAGCGAAAGTTGGCCTGTGCGATGATTGGTCTTTTGACTGCGTCGCAGATTCTGCTGGGCCATCCCCCGTCATTCTGGTATTCACTGATCCTCGTGGCAGGCTACGCGGTTCATCTTCTGCTTTACCGGCGGCCCTGCCGCGGAGCTTGGACGGCCATTGTGGGAGGCAACTTATTGGGTTTCTTGACGGGTGCCGTTCAACTTTTTGCGACCTACTCTGTGATCGGCGAATCGGTGCGGGCGGAGCTCGACCTGGACTGGATCATGATCTGGTCGGTCCACCCCTCCTGGCTTTGGGGGGCGGTTGCGCCCCACCAGACACCGGCGCTTTATTTTGGAGCCGTGCCTCTGATGCTGATTCTCTGGTGGTTGACGGCCCATCGTGTGCCGAGTGCGTGTTCCAACCCGGTGGAAGAGGGCCATCGAGCCGGGGCAAGGGCGGCTGATCGGCTGGCACTCTCCGCCCTGATTCTTGCGTTGGCGGCACTGGTAATGGCGCTGGGCAAGTACGGTGGTCTCTACTACCTGCACACGCTTCTGCCGGTGGTGGGCAAGTTCCGTTGTCCGATCCGGTTCATCATCCTGGCGAACTTTGGCGTGGGCGTAGCGTCGGCAGTCGCATTCGCCCGACTCCTGCTCTTCGCAAGGGAAGGCAAGCCGGCAAGCTGGTACCACCTCTGTCTTCCCTGGGCGGCCGTTATGGTGGGAATCTCGGCCGGCATATCGGACTTCTACCACGGTGAGATTGCTCGCGGCCGGCTCGATTCCGCCGGGGTGTTGCTCCTGCTGGGGGCGGCCCTTGCGCTGACAGTGGCCGCTCGTGGCCGCCGGGTGGGGTTGTTTGCGTTGGTCGTGATTGCCGCAATCGATCTGGGGTACTATTCCCTGGGGCGCAGTGACATCGCCAAACCCGGGTGGCACAACGCGCCGAAACTTGAAGAGTGGGTTGCCGGCTTCGACGGTCCGCCGCAGCCGTGCGAAGGTCGAATCTACGTGAAGAACTCGCCCACGGACTATTTCATGCAGGACGCCCCCGCAAACCTCTTGATGATGCGCGGCTATCGGATCGCCAACGGCTACGCCGCCCTGAGGCCGACAAAACTACTCGACTACGACGATGCGGCCGCACTGCGCGTGGCCGGGGTGGCCTGGTATCGCGGCGACCCGTGGAAGCCGGTGGAGACTCACGGTCTGGGACGGCCCACCGCCCACGGATGGCGGCGAGTCCCCCACCCGTTACCGCGAGCCCGGCTGGTCAGCGATGCCCGCATAAGCCGGTCGCCCGGCGACGACCTGAAACGCATCAACCTGGAGACGACAGTCCTGGTGACGCGCCAGGTGGAGCTTTCCCCCGGACCGCCCGGCAGGGCCTCGATCCTCGCCGACCGGCCGGGCAAGATCCGTTTGGAGGTTGAGGCCCCAGGCCGCCAACTTCTGGTCATTTCGGAAAGCTACCACTCCGGCTGGCGGGCGCTGGTGGATGGATCTCCGGCGACGCTTCAGCGGGTGAACGGCGATTTCATAGGTTGCGTGGTCGAGAAGGGCAGTCACCAGCTCGAGTTCCACTTTCGCCCGGCGGCCCTGGTCTATGGCAAACTGTTGTCGCTGGCGGGGCTGGTAGTGGGGATGTGCATCTGCGGCGCCGCGGCGACTAAACTCTTTCGTGGTGCGGCGGCAGCGAACTAACACGACGCAATGCCTCCATAGATGACGAAGGTCTTGCGATTGTCGCCCAACCTGGGCAGATGATTTCTGGGGATCGTCTCAGGGCGCAAGTTGCTTTCCTGAGAGTTCTTGGGTCGCGCAACAGTCAGGCCCCCCGACCCGCGGCCGCAAAAAACCCAGAATCCC
>CAZUAM010000195.1:0-10813 GCA_964618095.1 uncultured Planctomycetaceae bacterium
TTGGGTCGCCGGCCACTACGAGGATCCCATTGCCGCTGCCGCCCACGTCGCCCTGGCAGAGGCCCGCACCGAGCGGACTGCCGCGATCCTCTTGGACCAGTACCACGGTGCGCTGCGCCGGGCGCTGGAGGAAATCGAGGAAGCCCTTCGCAATCACGACACTCCCACTGCCAGGGAACGGATTGAAACACTCTTTGCCTGGGCCGAGGTGGGCCGGCACCTGACGCGGCCTTGGCGGGTGGTGCTCAGTGGTAGCGCGAACGTGGGCAAGAGCAGCCTGATCAACGCCCTGTTGGGTTACCCGCGGGCAATCGTCCACCCCACCCCCGGCACCACCCGCGACGTGCTGAGTGCCACTACCGCGGTGGACGGCTGGCCGATTGAGCTTTCGGACACGGCCGGTTTGCCCGCTCCTGATAGCGCCAACGAGGGACCCGGCGGCGGACCGCTCGAAAAGGTGCTCTCTGAAACGGCGGGCCGGCAGGAGAGTGACGAGGTGCTGCAACGGGCGGGCATCGAGCGGGCCCGAGAAAAACTCTCCGGTGCCGAGCTGGTGGTGCTGGTCTTCGACGCCAGCCGGCCGTGGTCCGAGGCGGATGGGGCGCTGATCGAGGCCTGGCCCGGTGGTCTGGTGGTCCACAACAAGTCGGATCTGCCCCCTTCCCATGGGTGGGACATCGAGAAAGCCCCACCGAATGGTCAGGGCGGGCGACCGGCGGGCCTCTCCACCAGCGCGGTGACGGGTGAGGGGGTGGAGGCCTTGGGCCGGGCGATGGCCGCGCGGCTGGTTCCCGACCCACCGCCGCCGGGGGCTGCGGTGCCGTTTACTGCCGGGCAGCTTAAGCAGTTGGCCGGTTGTCGGCTGAAGGCAGTTGGGTAGCAAGAGTCAGCGGGCCGCCCTGCCGAGGGCTGCCGCTGATAGGGGCGGGCGGGCTGCCGGGTTCTTTCCTGGTTTTCCTGCACTGCCCGTTTTGTGATCTGTTGCCCTCGGCGAGGCCGCCGACGGACCAGAAAACCAAGTTCTGAGAATATATAGCGAGTTTTCTGGATTTTCCGGAAATCCGGTCCGAATCATAAATCCTGTCTGGACTTGACTTATTGAATGCGAGTACACTACCTGCCCGATTCTCGGGCCCCAGGACGGGATGACGGTTCCGTCTAGAAAGGGACCGTCGAGTATTGGGGCATCCAGAGCCGGGTTGCCGGGGGAGCCTTGTCGGCTGCCGCTGGGCGTCCCGGTCTGTCTGGCGAGGTTCAAGGAGGAACACGCGATGCGCTGGAAAACGGTTCGATGGTTGGCCCAAGCTTCCTTGTTGGCTGCGGTGCTGTCGGCACTGTGGTGCGGATCGGCGGCGGCGCAGGACGCCCAGCAGCCGGACCGAGCGGGTCCGCTGAGGGACGCATCCGGCCTCAAGCGGGCGATGACGCAGTCGGACGGGTCTACCGTCGATGAGGGCCTCTCGTCCGACGACCAATTCGACGCGGTCTTGCGGCCCGTTACCGCTGGCTCGGAAGCCGGCCCGACGGGAGATCCCAAGGCCGGGGAAAAGCCGCTTGTTCCGGTCCCCGATCCTCTGAACTCCGGGCCCGTGAAGATCGAGGCCGCCAGCTTCAAGGGGGTGACGCCGGGCGTGACAACCATGGAGGAAGTGGAAAAGACCTGGGGTGCGCCCAAGGAAATCAGTAAGCAGAAGAACGCGGTGATGCAGTTGTACGCGGTGGAGCCGTTCGAGCGGGTGGAAGTGAGCTACTTCGACAAGCAGGTGGCTTCGGTGGTGATCCGCTTCGAGCGGGCCTTCCCCGCCAACTCGGTTGCCCAACAGCTCGAGCTGACTAACGTCCGGCCGGTGCTGGTCTCGAATGAGCTGGGCGAGATCCTCGGCCAGGTGTATCCGGAGCGGGGGGTGTTGTTTGCGTTCGAGCCGAGCAAGGAGCCGGGTAAGGTCTCGATGCGCGTCGGCCAGATCATCCTGGAGCCGATCAGCGCCGAGCCGTTCGTGTTGCGTGCCGAGACCAATTTGGATAGCCGGTACCAGTCGAGCCTGCAAGACCTCGAACAGGCCCTGAAACTCCAGCCGGCTAACGCCCGAGCCCACTGGCTGCACGCCCGGATCCTGCTTGCCGTGGGCGAGTACGAGAAGGCCGAGGCCGCCAGTGGCGCAGCGGTTCGCCTGGAGCCGGGGAATGCCCTGTATCGGGTTACCCGAGCGCAGATTCTCGGTCTGGTGGGTCGGTTGGCCGAGGCGACGCAGGAGGCCCAAAAGGCCATCGCCACCAGCCAGCGGCGGCCGCACGTGAAGGCCCGTGCCCTGTGCCTGCTGGGAGATCTGGCGGCTTCCGGCCCGAGACCGGACCACAAAAAGGCGATTCAGCTCCACATGCAGGCGGTCAAGGAGGCCGACACCTTGACCGGGGATCCTCATCCGGCCATCCGGCTGGCGGCCAAGGAGGTGCTGGTCGACGCCCACCTCGGCGCCGCCCACGACGTCGCCTGGGGAACCTGGAAAGAGAAGGAAGTGGCCGTCAGCAGGTGGCTTACCCAGGCAGACGCCTTCGCCGAAGAACTGATCGAAAACGAAGGCCGCAGCGAAGAGCTTCGTTTCCGCGTGAGCACCCGCGCCCTGGCCGCTTACGTAGGGGTGCGTGGCAAGCTGGATCCGAGCAAATGGGCCGACGCGGCGATTCGCACCGGGAAGCAACTGATCGCCGCCACCGAAGACCCGTTGCGGAAGGCCCGGTTCCAGTGGGACCTGGGAATGGCACTCTACGACGCCCTGCAAACCTATCAAATGCGGAACGAGCATGATACGGCCCTGAAGTACGGCGAGTGGGCCATCGAATACCTGGAACAAGGCGAGCAGGAGAAGCAGTCCGCGACCACCAGCTACCTGCTGGGCCGACTCTACTTCCGCCTGGGGGCCATTCACGCCATCCGCGACAACAACCATCGCGCCGCCATCACCTGGTTCGACAAGGCCCTGCCCCTGCTGCAAGAGCCGGTCCCCAACGACGCGTTCGCCGACCTGGGACGCCACGGGGAGACCTTCGTCAGCATGGGCGTTTCGTACTGGGAGGCCGGGCAGCGGGAAAAGGCCGTGGGGGTGACACAACGCGGGCTGGAGCTGATGCAACAGGCCGTCAAGCAGGGCACTCTCGACGAATCGGCCCTGGCCGTCCCCTGTAGCAACCTGGCCTCCATGCACCGCCAGCTCGGCCGCCGGGAGAAGGCCGAGCAGTTCGAACGGATGGCCACCAGGTTCAAACCCACCAAGGTCCATTAGCCGCCGGCCTTCGGCCGCCAGTTACTCGGCTACTCGAAGCCCCCGGCCGCAACCCGGGGGCTTTTTTACGCCAGGTGGCAGGGGGCAAGACCCGCGGCTCGCTCGGTCATTTGTTGGATCCTGCCGCCGGCCCACCTCGACCTCTTGCCGACTGGTGGCATAATAGATCATTCGACTGCCGCCCCTGCCGGTCCGTCCGCTTGCCGAGCCATCGAGTTTCGCCATGCTGCTGCGATTGCTGCTGTTGTTCACGCTGGTTCCCTTGGTGGAGCTGGTGTTGCTGCTGATCCTGGCCGACAAGACGTCCTGGCAGTTCACGTTGGCCTTGGTCCTCTTCACCGGGGTGGTGGGGGCCGCCCTGGCACGCCACGAAGGGCTCCGCTGCCTGAGAAGGGTCCAGCAGAAGCTGGCGGCGGGAGAGCTGCCGGGCGATGCGTTACTCGACGGCCTGATGATCTTGCTCGCCGGGGCCCTGCTGATCACGCCCGGCGTGCTGACCGATCTGGTCGGATTTGCCTTGTTGCTGCCGGCGTTTCGGCGGGTGATGAAGCGCTGGCTGGTCAGACGCTTGCGGGCCCGCATCCGCGTCTCCTTTTCGGCAAATGGCTGGCCGCAGCCCGACGACCAGCCTACGGTGCCCGACCGGATCATCGACACCCGCGTGATCGACGCGCCGCCGGAGGAGCCGGACAAGAAGGGGTAGCTCGCCGGTGCTCGTGGGGTGGAACTCTGTCTCAGCTCGTGGGGAAGGCCTCCAGCGGCTCGTCCTCTTTGCGCCCCTGGTCGCCGAACTCTCCGACAGATATACTTGTACGGTAGAGGATCCCCGACCATGACTGCGACCACCGACCAGACCAGCTCCCCGGCCTTCGAGCTGGAACCGTACAAGTCGCTCGATAACGAGGTGCTCAGCCGGCGGATCAATGCGGTGCGGGGCGAGATGGGCCCGCGGTTGGTGATCCTCGGACACCACTACCAGCAGGACGAGGTGATCGCGGTGTCGGATCTCCGCGGCGACAGCTACAAGCTCAGCGAGTTGGCCGCCGAGAACCAGCAGTGCCGGGCGATCGCCTTCTGCGGCGTGCACTTCATGGCCGAGACGGCCGACGTCCTGGCCAACCGGCCCGAGCGGCTGGCCGAGCGCAACGGGCAGCGGGTCACTGTGATCCTGCCCGACCTGGCGGCCGGATGCTCGCTGGCCGACATGGCCGAGATCGACCAGGTCGAGGACTGCTGGGGGCAACTCTCCGAGGTGATCGACGTGGAGGACCTGATGCCGATCACCTACGTCAATTCCGCGGCGTCGCTGAAGGCGTTTTGCGGCCGGCACGGCGGGATCGTCTGCACCTCGGCCAATGCCGAAGGGGCGCTCAACTGGGCGTTGGCCCGCCGCCGGCGCGTGCTCTTCTTTCCCGACCAGCACCTCGGCCGGAACACCGCCCGGGCGATGGGGATCCCGTTGGCGGAGATGCCGGTTTGGGACCCGCGGGCGGATGAACTGGGCGGCAACACCCCGGAGGCGATCGGCCGCAGCCGCGTGTTGCTCTGGCAGGGCCACTGTAGCGTGCACCAGATGTTCCTGCCCGAGCACGTCGATCGGTTCCGCGAGACGTACCCGGGCATCAAGATCCTGGTCCACCCGGAGTGCATGATGGAAGTCGTCGACCGGGCAGACGTGATCGGCTCGACCGGCAAGATCATCCGCGCGGTCGAGGAGTCGCCGCCGGGGACGCGGTGGGCAATCGGCACGGAGCTGCACCTGGTCCAGCGGCTGAAGCACGAGCATCCGGAGCAGGAGATCCACTTCCTTTCGCCGTTGGTCTGCATGTGCGCGACGATGTATCGGATCGACCTGCCGCATCTCTGCTGGTCGCTGGAGAACCTGGCCGCCGGCACGCCGGTCGGCGTAATCGAGGTCGACGCCGAGACCGCCCGCTGGGCACTGGCGGCACTGGAGCGGATGCTGCAAGTTAAGTAGGGTTGAGGGTTGAGGGATGGGGGTTGAGGGTTGAGGGTTGAGTGTTGAGGGTTGAGGGGTGAGGGGTGAGGGGCGAGTGAGTTTTTGAGGGTATCTTTTGCCGGCTCAGAAACTCCGCGGCGGCGATGTTCGGCTGCGCAACGGGCTGCGGGCAAACGAGTTGCGTCGGGCGTGCTGCGGCGATCGTCCATCCGGGTTTCCCCTGTCAAGTCCATTTCAGGTGGTGTCGGGTTTCTCTAACTGTCTGGCGGCAAAGCAGTTAGTTGCCGCCGAATTCTTTCGCGTTTTGGCCGGGGGAAATTCCAACAATTCAGGGCCGTTTCGCAGTAGGTCTCGGGGTCGATTCGCGGTCTGCGAACCGAGCGCGCCGATATGCCGCAGACGGAGTTCCGGTGCACTACAGAGTCTTTCTCCGTCCGGGAGAAGTCCGGGCGGTCAGGGGCGCGCCGGGGCCAGCCGGCAGCGAGTCGCCGGCTGCTGCGGGCCATGGGTATCGCGTCAAGTGGCCGCTTCGGCCCGACTACTCTCCGCCGGCGAGCGCGACCGAGCCCCGTGATTATACGCCAACGTCGCGACGATCTTCAGACCAAGAATTGGCCACCCCCACCCAGGAGGATACCTGAACTGCAGCGGGCCCGAAAGAACGGCGAACTGAACGGGAAGGCGCAGCACGATCAACTATGGTGTTCCTGGAAGTCCGCAACGGGCCGGGCCATCGTTACTGAATCGGCCAAGCGGGAATGGCGGCGTCGATTTCCTTCATCAGGCGGATGGTTTCCTTCAGGGCCAGCACGACTTTCCGATAGTGCTGCAGGTCCTGGTAGGAGAGCGTGCGGCCGCGGCGGTCTTTGAGCCATTTTTCACAGACCTGGTAGCCGCCGACGTAAAACTCCCACACCTCCGGCGGCACGCCCTCAAAGTACTGCCCTTGCCGGTTCTGCCGCGGCTTGTCCTTGCTGATGTACACCCGACCCTGGGCCAGCGGTTTGCCGGTGCCGGGTTCCCGCTCGCCCGGGGCGAGATACTTCGGGTGACCCTTTTCGACCAGATTGTTGCCGGGGATGGGATAGTGCGTGATGAAACCCGACTGCACCAGCAACGGCGATTCCAGCAAGTGCAGCGCGACGAGCTCGGAGCCCAACTCGCAAAGCCGGCGAAACAATGCCTTGTGGCTGGTCAATGGTATCCGCGGAAAGTCCATCTTGAGGAATGCGGCGTATCGCTCGCGGTAAGTGGGTGAATGCAGAACTGCGTATATGTAGTCAACCGCATCCTCCGGGCCAACAGTGTGGTTGAGGTCACCCCTGCCGTCGTCGACGAATGACAGACGCAGGCGCGCTTCAATCGTCGTCAGGAAGTTTCGACTGAGATTTGGATGCCGCGCCGTTCCGTTCGGAAAGAGAGTACCTTGTTTCTCGAGGTTCGGATAAACGTACACTGGGAAGTTGTAATTCTGTTCTTTCGTCTTTGTGGAAACTACACAGCTTTCGGCCACCTCACTCGCTGCCCAAATATGTCGCCACCCCAGGACTCCTATCTGGCGAGGTACGAGGAGACAGCGATTATCGCGCCCTGCTACGTGATCCAGGAGCTGCCGACGGGGGTAGTCCATGGCCACGGTGCTGAAGTAGCAATGGCGCCAGTCAAAGGGGCGGTACAAACACTCCAGGAGCGCAGTTTCCCAGTTGGGGTTTTGGCGAACGGCTTTACGCGCATCGGCGAGGTGCCAGTCACGATTGTCCCTTAACAGATACTTCTCCGCAAACTCGTGGTCGTCAGTGGTGCTTCCGCGCATCTCGGCGACTCTGCGGTACACCGGATCCCGGTCGAAGTCGATTGCAAAATGGTCACGGTGTGTTTGGAATCCCAGGACATTGACGGGCATTACTTCAGTTATCTTCCAGGCCTCTTGATACTCGTCGCGCAGCCTCCGGTCCTGCGGCACGAAAAGGTAAAACGGCGACTGCGGGTTGAGCTCGGTCCAATCGGTGGAATCAACCTGCCAATCCATCAGCCGTTCATGCTTGACCCTTCTCAATCCCCACAGGTGCGCGTGACGCACCTTCGCCCGGCCATCTTTCTTGGGATCTTTCAGGAAGATGCCGATGGCAACGCCTTGCTGAATGTCGAAAACGTTTTCATCTTTCGACCCATCGGGGCAGGTTTCCTTCTTCTTCGCACTTCCGTGCAGGTCGAGGATGTAAATGTCGGTGAACGACTGCATTAGTTGCTGGCGCATGCCGCGAAACGTGGGATTATCGAGATAGCTGTGATTGGTGATGAATGCAAGAATGCCCGCCCCGGTACGGTCGATCCGCCAAGTCCCCCACCGAATGAATTTTACGTAGTCGTCTTGGAGCCACTTGGGATTGCGTTCGCCGAGCGGCTTGCCGTCCACTTCGTGGTAGTCGCGAATCATCCGGCCAATGAACGTATCTTCACGCAACGTTACCCCCTTCTTGCCAGCCTTCCGTTGCTTCGGCCGGCCCTTCGTCAAAACCGTATAGGGCATGAACGGCTCGATGAAACGCTCCATGTAGGACCGATTAGCTGAGTGACCGGAGTATGGCGGGTTGCCCATGACGACCATGATCGGTAGGTGGCGTTTGATGTCCCGAGCGGCGTTCGCCTCCTCGGAGATGATCGCAAACGGCCCGAGCAGCTTTTGAATCTCCCGATCGATGCCCTCCAGCGTGTTGGTCAGGTAGACCTTCAGCCGGTCCTCGGCTCCGGCGGCAACGTCGTAGGCCCACTTCTTCCGGAGCTGGTCGGATGGCAGGTCCTGGGCAGCCAGTTGCATGCCCAGCTTAAAATGCGCCACTGCGTAGGGGGCCATCAGCAGCTCGAAGCCGAACAGCCGCGGCAGAAGATGATTACGCACATAGCCCGACCACATGCCGGCGTTGCCACTGGCCATGAACCGCTCTCGAATGTGGTCGAGGACAGCGTACAGGAAGGTGCCGGTCCCACACGCCGGGTCGAGGATCAGCACGCGCGGCGAGGTCTCAGTTTCCGTCTCCCCGCCCGGGGCTTCGCGCTCGAACTGGCACGTCGAGGTGTCGGCCAACCCTTCCGGGCAGCCGAAGCGGGTTTTGAGCAGGTGATCGACCGACCGGACGATGTACGAGACGACCGGCTCGGGCGTGTAATAGACCCCGCGGCCCTCGCGGAGCTTCGGATCGTATGCCGCCAGGAAGGTTTCGTAGAAGTGGACGACCGGGTCTTCTCGGCGGGTCCGCTTGCCGAACTGCTCCAGCACGGCAGCCATCTCGGCGTGGGCCAGCAGGTCGGCCAGGTCGTCGACGAATCCGGCGTAGGGCTCCTCGTCCAGGTCCGCTCCCGTGATCGTCTCGAACAGCCGCCGCAGGAAGGGATTCGTTTTGGGGATTTCCCGCGCGGCACCCAACCGCCGAAACGGTCGCGACCCGCGATGATTGCAGCGCGCGGCGAACAGCCCGTAGGCGATCGTCTGGGCGTACATGTCGGCGAAGTCGGCGGTCTTCTCCGGCAGGTCAAGGTCGGGAATCAGCGCTTGGGCGAAGGCTTTGCGCAGGTCGGTCAGCGTGCCAGAAGCCCGCCCGCTTTCGATGGCTTCGATGATGATATCGCGGATCATGTGGGTGAGGCGGGCCATGCGGGCAGCCAATTCCTGCGGGCGCCGGATCGGGGCTGGCTCGTGCTCGAGAAATGCGTGGATGAGCCTGTGCACTTCGTCGGCGCCTTTCTTATCTCGCTTCAGTTTGCCGCCGCGGCCCGCACGTGCCAAAGAAGCCTTGCCGCGCGGATCGGCGTCCACGTACCAGCGAAATTCGAGATAGTCCGTGAGAATCAGATTGGGCAAGTATCGGCGATACCGCTGCAATTGCTCCGTTCGCTCAACGTGGTCGAGGGAGGTCCCCACGTCCTTGGCTTCGACATAGCCGATGGTCAGCAGCCCGTGGCGGTTTTCGAGCGAGACCACGTAATCGGGCGCGCCGCATTCTTCCCGGCGTGGCTCGTTCGTGGCCGTGATCTTCGGCTTCAGGGACTCAAGAAACTCCTTGAGTGCGGGCCGGTGGGTGTGCTCCGTGGCGTTACCCGCGGCGAGGGCTTTTTCGATCTTGCTCAGATAAGTCGGGACGGACATGGCTACCTCCTTGCATTCCCGAGGCCGACGGACGCCCCCAATCTAGCACAACGCCGACAATTGGCCTAGGGATCGGGCAACGGAGGGCGAAAAGAGGTCGGGGCTGTTGTTTGGTGGGCAAATCGGAGGGTGTCGGTCGGCGGACGCGTGCGTGCGAGCACGCACCCTACGGGGGTGAGCGGACACGTGCGTGCAAGCACGCACCCTACGGCGCTGTCCGGACCCGGAAGAAGACGGTTCCTCCGCCGGTTTTCTCGCCACCGGGATCGGGGCATTGGACGTGGGCGTCGGTTTGGCCGGGGCGGGCAAGGCCGAGCTGCTCCGGGGGGACCCCCTTGCTGAGTGCCGGCAGCCACGGGATCAGGCAGCCCATGGCGTGGGAGCAGAGGGCATCCGTCTTCTCGAGATCAAGGCGATAGCCTCCCAGGAAGACCATGCGGTCTCCCCCGCGATAGACCGGGCAGTTGCCCCTGATCTCCTCGACCTCGACGATCAGGTCCTGAGCCATCAACCGTCCCCTCGCGACCACGGGACAAGCGTCGGTACGACCATGCCCTATCCGCCGCCCACCATCCACTGCCCACTGCCCACTGCCCACTGCCTACTGCCTACTGCCTACTGCCCACTACTTCTTCTCCACCCGCAAGCGGAGATAGGCCTCGAGGAAGTCCTGGATGTTGCCGTCGAGAACGCTGTGGAAACTGCCGGCCATGTGACCGGTTCGGGCGTCCTTGACGCGTTGGTCGGGATGGAGGAAGTAGCTGCGGATCTGGGAGCCGAAGCCGACCTTGGGCATCTGGTTGTACTTGGCGGCCTGCTCGGCCTCGCGCCGTTCCTCCTCGACTCGGGCCAGCCGGGCGCGGAGCATCTTCAGGGCGATAGCCCGATTCTTGTGCTGGCTGCGCTCGTTCTGGCATTGCACGACGATGTTGGTGGGCAGGTGGGTCAGCCGGATCGCGCTGGAAGTCTTGTTGACGTGCTGCCCGCCGGCGCCGCTGGCGCGGAAGACGTCCTCGCGGACGTCCTCGTCGCGGATCTGGATCTCGATTTGTTCGGAGACCTCGGGGGCCACGTCGACGGCGGCGAAGCTGGTTTGTCGTTTTCCTTCGGCGTTGAAGGGGCTGATGCGCACCAGGCGGTGCATGCCGCTCTCGCCCTTCAGATAGCCGTAGGCCATGGGGCCGCGGACGGCGATGGTGGCGCTGTTGATGCCGGCCTCTTCGTTGTCCTGGCGGTCGAGCAGTTTGGTCTGGTAGTCGCACTTTTGTGCCCAGGACAGGTACATTCGCAGGAGCATTTCGGCCCAGTCGTTGGCATCGGTGCCGCCGTCGCGGGCGTTGATGGTGAGGATGGCGGGATTGGGGTCGAGGGGGCCGTTGAGCAGGGCCTTGGTTTCCAGGGCGTCGGTGTCGCGCTGGAGCCGGTCCA
>CAZUAM010000196.1:0-10808 GCA_964618095.1 uncultured Planctomycetaceae bacterium
CCCTGGCGGCGGCCATTTGGACGTTTGAGGGCGTAACCGAAGAGAGGTTTCCCAAGTCCCGGCCCGAGTTCTCCAAGGGATTGCCCTTGGAGATGACCATCGAGGTGTTCCGCACCTACAAGGGCAAGACGGACGACCCGGCCGGCATTCCCGGCATCGTGGGAAGCCTCGCAGTTCGCAACCCCCAAACCGGACTCAAGGTCGACGCCAAGGTCTTCGAGGCCAAAGAGTTCACCACCGACGTGCGATACATTCCCTACAAGTTGCAGACCTCGGACGGCCGCACCCTGGACCTGTTCGAGGATCTGGTGGCCAATGGGAAAGTGGAAATCTGGCTCCGTTGCGCGGAGCCTGCACAGTACTTCGGAGCCGCCCAACGCGACGTCTACTTTCGAGCCCGCAACGCCTCCTTCACCCTCAATTACGCCAAAGCCTACCTGGGTATCGGGCTGCAAATGCTGCTGGTGATCGGCTTGGGAGTGATGTTCAGCACCTTCCTCAGCGGGCCCATCGCCTTGCTGGCCACCTCCGGCGTGATGCTGGCCGGGCTGGTCCTGGATTTCATATCCCGGTTGGCCGCCGGACTGGTCCCCGGCGGAGGACCCATCGAGGCGGGAATCCGCATGGTCACGCACCAGAACGTGACCTCCGAGATGGAGCCCGGGCTGAGCACAACCGTGGCCAAGATGTTCGACGGGGTGGCAACCTTCTTCCTGATGCTGGTCGAGAAAGTCCTGCCCCCGTTCGGGCGGCTCAACTTCGCCGACTACGTGGCCTACGGGTACGATGTCTCAGCAAACGTGGCCCTGCAATCAGCCTGTAGCGCAATGGGGTTTCTGCTGCCGGTGTTTGTGGCCGGCTATTTCTTCCTCAAGCTGCGGGAAATTGCCAAATGAGTTCCCGAGAAAAGTCCTTTCGACGCAAGATCGCTTACCTCGTGGCCATCGCGGTGCTGTTGATCCCGTTGTTCTGGCTGGGCCACCCGGCCACCACCGACAGCGAGAAGCCGTCGGGCGGAATCCTGGCCCGGCTGCGGGCGGACCCCCAGTACGGCCTCAGCCAGAAACATCTCGGACAGATCGACGCCACCGGGGAAACGATCAAGCTGGCTACCCTGGGCCTGCGGGGCGTGGCGGCCAACATCCTCTGGGGAAAGACCTACGTCTACAAAATGAAAAAGGATTGGACCAACCTGGAAGCCACCGTGCTGCAACTCACCAAGTTGCAGCCCAACTTCATCACCCCCTGGATATTCCACGGCTGGAACCTCTCCTATAACGTCTCCGCCGAGTTCGACGGCTACCAAGACCGCTATCGCTACGTGATCAAGGGCGTGAACTTCCTCGAACAAGGCATCCAGTACAATCAGCGCGAACCCCGCCTACCCTGGGAAGTCGGCTGGATCCTCTCCCACAAGATCGGCCGCGCCGACGAGAGCAAACAGTTCCGGCCGCTCTTCAAAGCCGACGACGATTTCCACGACGCTTTCCCCTTGCGAGTGCCAGGTCCCGACCCGCGCGATAACTGGCTGGTCGGCAAAGCATGGTTCCGCGAGGCCGAAGAAATGGTCGATACCCTCCAGGGGACGTTCAAAGGCAACCTCATGCAAGGCCGCCCCGGGATGTCCCTCGATACCGGGGACGTGAAGTTGGGTAAGAGTCGCTTGGTCTTTCGCTCCAGCGCGCCGATGTGCCAGATGAATTACGCCGACGCCCTGCAAGTCGAGGGCCGGTTCGGCGAGTGGCCCCAGCAGGCTTGGAAGATCGCCGCCGAAGACTGGGAGCAGTACGGCTGGATCAACTTCGTTCGTACCCCCCAGCTAACCGCCGACGGCCTGCCCGTCCTCATCCCCCTGAACGACCTCGACAGAGGCAAAAACTACCAAGGACAGATCGAAAAGATCACTCAACAGCTCCGCGCCCTGGAGCCGGGCCTGCGTGAAAAAATCAAGAAGGAAAAAGAGGCCAAGTTGTCCGACCGGCAACGCCAGGCAGTCAAGACCCTCCCGCTGGCGCGCACGCCTAAGCAGCGGGCAATGGCCGAAGAGGCCGAACAACTCCTGGAAGTCACCCACCAGGACCTCGCCCAGCGGATCACCGATCCCAAGAAGCGCGCCCTGGCCGTGAAACTATGGAGAGACCTGCGCGATGCCGAAAAGATGGCCGGCCGCATCCGCCGCAAACGCGAGATCGTCAACTTCGACTACTGGCGGCTCCGTACCGATGTGGAACAGACCGACGAAGCCACGGCCGCTCACGAACTGATCCACGAAGGCGACCGCGCCTTAAGCGCGGAAACGTCCGACCTGGTCACCGCCAAAGAAAACTACGACAAGGGCCTGGCCGCCTGGCGCAAGGTGCTCGATAAGTTCCCCGCCACCGTCACCAATGAAACCTTCGGCGAAGACCTGATGGAGGTGATCCAGCGCTACCGCCGTCTGCTGGACCTCCGCGACGAAAAAGACCAGCGTAAAGCCACCTACGGCAAGGACTCCTTGCTCTTCAGCGTCGGCACCGAGTCCCAAGACGAGCTAGACAGCGGCCTGATCCCCGCAGATCTGCGGCGGGAGTTCGACGGGCGGAAGTTCGACGGCTACGACGTCTCCCTTTCCAATGCCGCCTCGGTTTCGACCGACGAGCAAGGCAGCACTTGGACAATCACCGATCAGACTGCGGTCTACAAGCTCAGAAAAAAGGCGGATACGCTGAACGTCTTCTGGCACTTCATCCTCTCAGACATCGTCGAACTGCACGGGGAGAAACAGCCAAGCAGTGCGCCGTAGGCGATTCATCGCCTAGCGTGTTCCAAGCTGCTCGCGGAGTTTTGCCACCGCGGCCGAGAATTCCTTCTGCACTTTCGCCAGCCCTTCGGGCGTCTTCTCGCTCGGGCCCTGCACGTAGTCCAGCACGATCCTCTCCGCCTCGACGAACTCGGCCGCCAGGTCGGCCACCTCCGCGGCGATCTCCAGGGGAATGCTGGCCACGCCGTTGGCGTCGCCGTGCAACAGGTCGCCCTGGTTGACGGCCAGTCCGCCCACCCGGACCGGCAGCCCAACGTGCAGGATGTGGCAATACGCGTGCGAGCAGATGGTCGACCCGGTGAACACCGGGTAATCCAGTGCCCGGACCTGCTGAAGATCGCGGCCGCCGCCGCTGGTCACCAGCCCGGCCGAGCCAAAGGCCCGGTACACCGAGCACATCACCTCGCCGAAGGTGGCCCCCACCGGCGGGTCGTCGAGGTCCTGAAAGACGACCACGGCCGCACCCGGCAACTCGGCAAAGGTCCGGACCTGGTCGATGAAGCTCCCGTAGGCGTCGCCGGCGGCGGGCGGCGCCCCGCTGCGAAAGGCGGCCGTGGCGGCAAAACCCACCATGGAGGGCAGTTCCGGAAAGTTCGCCCGGATCCGTCCGTCCATGAATCCCGCCTCCCGCGGCCGAACCTCGAACAGCTCGATCACGTTGCAGATCGTCGGCGTGTCGAACCGGGCCAGCTTCTCCAGAGTCTCACGCGTGATGGGCATGGCAGTGATCCTGATCTGTTTCGATTGCTCTCGGGAAATCAGTCGGTCCGCTCCGCTGCCTTGCGCCCGCGGCATACCTCCGGCTTCGCCCGGTACGAATCCGATTCGCGTCAAGTCCCGGATCGTCGAACGCACGATCTCCAGCCCGTAGCCGATGCCGGCCGTCGCGATGGTCCGCCCGTGCTCCCCGTGCGTGCAAGCACGCACCCTACGGATTGATCCTTATCGGCGCCAGGCTACCTTACCAGGCCAATTGTACCGGGCGCAGCCCTGCCTGCAATGGGGCGGCTCAGGCGCTCTCGGGCAAAAAGGTGTCGTCCAATACGTGACCTCTGCCAAGCCAATTGGCACTACGTTCGCCGTTTAGCGGCCGGGCTTGCCCGGCGCTGCGTTTCGTGAGTCGATTGGCGTTCGATCTAAGCGCAGAGCAAACCCCCGCCGCTAAACCGTGAATCCATCACGATCTGGAGCGGCTTACGGGCTCAATACCTGCTCAATCAGTTCGGCCAGCTCTTCCGGCGTAACGTCCCGCACCAGAAACTGCTTCTGCGACGACGTCTGGCCGGTGATCAGCTCCAGTTGGGATTTGCGCAGCGAGAGTTCTTTGCTCAGCAAGGCGATCAGGGCCTTGTTCGCCTTGCCCTTCTCGGGCGACTGGGTGACCGAGACCTTCAACATCCCGTCTTGCTCGCCGCGGATTTCATTACGCCGGGCGCCGGGCTGGGCGCGGACCGGCAGGATCGTGCCCTCCGGGTGGGGCTTCAGCTCGATCATCAAAACACTCCCCGGAACAACGCCGAGCCGATCCGCACGATCGTGGCCCCCTCTTCGATTGCCGCCTCGTAGTCGCCGCTCATGCCCATCGAAAGCTCATCCAGCGCGATCCCTTCCGGAGAGCGCTTCCGGAGCCGATCCCGCAGTTGTCGAAGTCTGGCAAACTCCCCCCGGGCGGCCTCCGGACCGCCTTCCAGGCCGGCCATGCACATCAGGCCGCGGACCTCCACGTTCCCGTAGCCGGCCAACTCCTCCAAACAGGCCTCCAACGCGGCCGGGTCGAAGCCGTGCTTGGCCGGCTCGCCCGAGACGTTCACCTCCAACAACAGCGGCACCCGCCGGGAGAGCTCGCTGGCGATGCGGTCGATCGCCGCGACCAGTCGCGGGCTGTCGGCCGACTCGATCATCTCGACCAGCGGCAGGGTGCGGCGGACCTTGTTCCGCTGGAGGTGTCCGACCAGGTGCCAGCGGACGGGCAGCTCCCGCAGGGCCTCGGCCTTTTGCCAAAGCTCCTGCGGCCGGTTCTCGCCCAGCAGGCTGCAACCGGCCTCGACCAGCGCGCGGACTTCTACCACGGAAACGTACTTGGTCACCGCCACCAGCGAGACGTCCTCGGCGCCGCGGCCGCTTCGCACGGCCGCCTCGGCGATCCGCCGGCGAACTTCGGCGAGGTTCTCGGCGATCTGGGTGACAAGTTGAGACATGGTTTTGGCTGTAACACTGCTAAGCCGCAAGCGGCTACGTCTCTTCTTCGAGCGTGACCTCGGCGTGCGGGGCGTTGGCCAGCAGGATGCACGACTTGTGAAGCCGGGCCAGCCGGGCCAGCTCGTCGGGGGCCTCTACGTAGATCATGTCCAACGCGTCGACCAGCGACGGGTCCAGCCGGCTGAGCAGGTAGACCTTGCCGCGGTCCAGCGCCCGGGCAAGCTGGGCGGCAGGCAAGGCGTCTGCGAGGCGTTCCTTGCGGATCCGTCGCAGCGCCTCCCGGCGCGACCGGGCACCCACCATCCGCTGCATCGCCGCGCCGGGCGCCTCGGCCAACTCGCAGCAGACGGCGATCGACCCGCCGTCCTCGACCAACGGCACCGCCGTGTCCAGCGCCCGGCCAACGTCCTGCCAGGTCTGCCGGCTGGAGTCACCCTCGATGGCCGCCACCACCAGGCTTACCGGGCGGGGCACCGGCCAGTTCCAGGCCGCCTGGTACAACTGGCGGCTCCGCCGGCGCACCGCCTCGCTCTGGCCGGCCAGCACGTGCAGAACCGAAAAACCGCCCGCCGGAACGAGTTGGATCGTGAAGTTGATCCCCAGCAGCCAGGCGACCTCGTCCACTTCGCGGACCAGCCGCCTCCTGTAGCTCCCGTCGGCCTCCAGCGAGCCGGGCGAACAGAACCGCTCGGCGGTCCTCCGGTCGGAAAATGTGGGAAAGATCCCGCTGTGGATGCCGTAATATCCGGCCGTCGCCTCGCCGTGCAGACAGCCGATCGGCAACACCAGATCGGCCTCGTGCAGCGCGCGGTTTATGAGAATCGGATCGCCGGCCTTGGTGGCCGCCAGGTAGGCCAGCCCCTGCCGGTCAGTCGGGTCGTGCGCCGGCAGGGTGATTCGCTCGCCGACCGGCTCGGGCAACAGCCGGCTGGGGTCGCCCGTGCCGGCCTCAACGTCGGCCCGGGTCCGCAGGACCGAGATCCCGTCCGCGTCGACACCGGTGGTAACCAGCGCCCGGATGACCGCGGCGGCAATCTCGGCGGCCCGGGGCACGCACCGGTCCAGTGCCACCACCACTCGATCGCCCGGCGTGGTACTTCGCGCCAGCGGTGGATAGTCGAGCGGCTGGTCCAGGGCGTTGGCCACGGCGGCCGCCGGATTGTCCAAGGGCCGTCCGCGTGGCGTGCCGCACTCGGCCGGCACCACCCCCTCGGCAAATTCCAGGCAGACCGACGAGTCGGCCCCGTATCGCAAGATGGCCATAGTGTGAAACTGCGAAAGCAGGGCGGTTGGGCAAAGCAATCACTGCAACTATCCATTATCGGCCGAATCCGGCCGCGGTCAAGAAGTCGAGCTTTACCCGAAGGCCCACTTCGAGAATAATTCAAAAGCCACGCCAGCGGAGCTTTGTACCCGCCGGTCAGTAGGCCGGCCTTCTCCGGCCGCGTCGTCGCAGAGCCAACGGGCTTCAGACGGCAGCGGCGGGCGAGGTCAGCCCGCTAACCCGCATTATCCATAGGACCATCGTCGGGTAGGTATTCGCGTGCCACGGCTGTGCCAGCCGTGCTCCAGATTTGCCGGTTTACCCAGGGCAGCACGGCCGACACGGCCGTGGCACGCCTATGAATAATCCGGGCCAACTTGACCGTGCCGTCCCCCAACTCGTTAACTCCAGGATCAACCCATCATGCGCCGATTCATGCCAACCGGCCCGGCCGACCGGATGCTGCGGAACTCTCTGGCGATCACGTGCCTTGGGCTGGGGCTGACCTGCCTCGGCTGCGGCTCCTCGGAGCCGCCGCCGGGCGATGCCCCCAAGACGCCGGAACAAGAACCTGCCGCCACCGATAAGCTAACTCCTCAGGTCCCGGTCGCCGGGAAACAGCCTGCCACTGCCCAGAGCGTGCTTCAGAACGTGGTTGCCGCCTACAAAAAGGCGCCGAGCTACGCCGACGCCGGGGAAGTCCGCCTGGTGGGCAACGTGGACGGCAAGAAGATCGAACAGACCGACCCGTTTGCGATCACCCTGGTTCGCCCCAACAAGATCCGCATGGAGGTCTACCAGGCGATGGTCGTCTGCGACGGCAACCAGTTGCACGCGGCGGTCGAGGACCTGCCGGGCCAAGTGGTGGCGAAGCAGGCCCCGGACAAGCTGACCATCGATTCGGTCTACGCCGATCCCGTCCTGGCGGGTGTCCTGAATCGGGGGGTCGGGGCCTGGCGGCTGCTGATCCTGCTGCTGGAGGACGATCCGTTGAAATCGCTCCTCCAGGAGGCCCAGGGAACCACCCTGGCCAAATCGGGAACCATCGCCGGTCGGGACTGTTATCGGGTCGAGGTCAAGCGAACCTATGGAACGACCGTGCTGTGGATCGATCAGGAGTCGTACGTTCTGCGGCGGATCGTCTTCCCGAAAGAGTTGCCGCGGCAAGTGCTCGCCCGCTATGGTACGGTCAACAGCGCTTCGCTGGTGGCCGAGTTCGAGGGTGCGCAACTGGGCGGCCAGGTGGACGCCAAGGCCTTCGAGTTCGAGACACCCACCGATGCCGAACTGGTGAAGTTCTTTGTCGAGCCCCATCCGGCCCAACTGCTGGCCAAGGAGGTTCCCGACTTCAAGTTCACCGACCTCGCCGGAAAGCCGTTCACGCCCGAGTCGCTGGCCGGAAAGATCACGGTGCTGGAGTTTTGGTCAACGACGTGCGGGTACTGTCGCATGACCCTGCCCAGTCTGGATAAGGCCCGCCGGCAATACCAGGACAATAACCAACTCGCCTTCTTTGCCGTGAGCATCGACGGGCCGGAAGTGGAGAACGAGGCGCTTCAGCGGGCGTTCGAAGGGTTGGGTGTCCAGGTGCCCATCCTCCGCGACCTGGAGCAGAACATGCGCCTGAGGTTCAACACCACGGGGACGCCCAGCAAGTTCATCATCGACGCCAAGGGCGTGGTCCAATACTCCCAGGTGGGCGTCCCGCAAGTCCCGGACTTGGCCGCCGCCCTGTCGGAAAAGCTCGAAAAGCTGCTCGCCGGCGAAGACATCTACCAGGAGCCGCTGGAAGCGTACCGGAAACGATTAAAGGAGTACGAGCAGCGGCTGGAGGCGTCCGCAGATTCCCAGTCGAGCGGAGAAACCGGAGTCAAAAAACTCGAAATTCCCCGGGCCGAAATCGCCAAGCGCAGCCAGCCGAAGACGTTCAAGCTGACTCGGCTTTGGCAGTGCAAAGAGCTGACGGCCCCGGGCAACGTCCTGGTGGTGGAGTCGGCCGGCGGCAGCCCGCCGCGGCTGCTGGTCGTCGACGCCGGCCGTTCGGTGGCCGAGGTGGGACTCCGTGGAAAGTTGATCGCCACCCATCCCCTGGAGATTGAACAGACGGAACTCGTCACCAGCCTCCGCGCGGCTGCCGGGGCCGACGGCAAGCCGTACGTCGCCGCGTTGGCCAGCGCCCAGCAGCAGTTCCACCTGCTCGACCAGCAGTGGAAGCTGGTGGTCAGCTATCCCCAGGACGCCCTGGAAAACAAGCACAGCGGCATCGCCGACGTCCAACTCGGCGACCTCGACGGGGACGGTACCCTGGAGGCGTACGTGGGCTATTGGGGCCTGGTCGGCGTGCAGGCCGTCTCCCTGGAGGGAAAACGCCTCTGGTCAAACCGCTCGCTCTCGAACGTCGAGCGGATGGCCATCGGCGGGCCCGACGCCCAGGGACGTCGCCACCTGCTGTGTGCCAGCGGCAGCGATCTGCTGGTGGTGATCGGCTCCGGCGGCCGGCGTGCGGGGGAACTCACCGTACCCGGTCGGCTCCTCCACTGGATCGTGGCCGCCGAGCTGACCGGCGCCGCCCAGCCCGAGCTGTGCGCCCTGGCTGCGCCAAAGCTGGGCGAAGACGTGGCGATCGGGCTGAATCCCAAAGGGGAGGAACTCTGGACCTACCCCTTGCCCAGGGGCAACCACCAACTGCCCGTCGAGCCGGTCATCGCCGGCAGACTCTTGCCGGGTACGGCGGGCCAGTGGCTCCTGCCGGGCGCCGACGGCTCGATCCACCTGATCGCCCCCGACGGCAAACCCCTCGACAGCTTCAACTACGGCGCCGTGCTGGCCGGCCTGGCCACCGCCGAACTGGACGGAAAGCCCCTGCTCGTCGTCTCCACCACCGACGCCCTGGAGGCGTGGAAGGTGGAGTAACGCCCGGCGATCCCCGCGTCCGTGTACGGACCGGGGGAACCCGGGACGCGGCGATAGACCCCGCGGCTCGCTTACCTGTCGTCGAGCAGCTCGACGGCCTCAAATTTCCGGCCCTCGAGCATGGCCAGACTGGCGCCGCCGCCGGTGCTCACGTGGGAGACCCGGTCGCTGAAGCCGAGCTGCTCGATGGCCGCCGCGCTGTCGCCGCCGCCGATGATGCTGGTTCCCGCTCCGTCGGCAATGGCCTGGGCAACGGCCTCGGTCCCGGCGTCGAAGGGCGGCATCTCGAACACCCCCATCGGTCCGTTCCAGACGATCGTCTTGGCGCCCCGCACGATCCCGGCGTAGACCTCGGCGGTTTTCGGGCCGATGTCCAGACCTTGATAGCCGTCGGGGATCCGGCCGGCCTCGACCACCTGCTTGTTGCAGTCGCCGTCAAAGGCGTCGCCGCAGTGGGTATCGACCGGCAGCATCAGCTTCTCCCCGCCGGCCGCCAACAGTTCCTCGGCCAGGTCAACCTTGTCGGGTTCGACCAGGCTGTTTCCCACCCGGCCGCCCCGGGCCAGCGAGAAGGTGTAGGCCATGGCCCCGCCGATGAGCACCTTGTCGCAGATCCCCAACAGGTTGCGGATGACGAGGATCTTGTCGGAGACCTTCACGCCGCCGAGGATCGCCACGAAGGGACGCTCCGGATTGTCGATCGCGTCGGCCAGGTACTGGATCTCTTTGGCCACCAGGAAACCGACCACCTTCGGCTTCTCACCCATCGCCTGGGGGACGGCCACCATCGAGGCATCCGTGCGGTGGCAGGTGCCGAAGGCGTCGTTGCAGTAGACGTCGGCCATCTCGGCCAGCGCCCGGGCAAATTCGGCGTCGCCCTTCTTCTCGCCCGCGTTGAAGCGGAGGTTCTCCAGCAGCAGCACGCCGCCGTCGGCCAGCCCGGCGGCCTTGGCCCGGGCGTCCTCCCCGATGGTGTCAGCCGCAAAGGCCACGTCCTGCTGCAACAGTTCGCCCAGTCGGAGGGCGGCGGGTTTGAGGCTGAGTCTGGCGTCGCCGGCGTCTCCCTTGGGCCGGCCCAGGTGGCTCATCAGGATCACCCGCCCGCCGTGCTGGATCACCGACTCGATCGACGGCAGGGCCATGCGGATCCGCCGGTCGTCGGTGATCTTCTGCCGATCGTCCAGCGGCACGTTAAAATCGACCCGCATCAGCACGCTCTTGTCCGCCACGTCCACGTCTGCGATTGTTTTCTTGGCCATCTTCGTTTGCCTTCCTGTGAGTCTGGGAGGATTGCCGGGAAGCCAAAGCGCCGAGTGTACCTCCGACGGCGTTGGCCGTGAAGGCTCCCCGGCGAACGAGAGCACGCCTGACGGGATCATTTCGGGGCTCTCTCTCAGCGAATCTCATCTCGCCTTGATCGCGGGATTCCGGAAGTTTGGGCGGCATGAATTCGGAGTTGCCCGCCCCGAACGATCCGTGGGACACCATTCCGGCAGGGACCACGATATCCGGTTTGCTGATCGGTCCTCAATAGATGCGGCTGACCTCAATCCCCGCCAGCTTACTGAACTGTCGGAACGGCCGTTCCAGGTTGCCCAAGATGAACAACTGGTGGAAGCCCTTCACGTCGCG
>CAZUAM010000197.1:0-10808 GCA_964618095.1 uncultured Planctomycetaceae bacterium
CGCAACTCCCGGATAATGCGGTCTTTCGCGTCCATGCGGGAATAGTAGCGACAAATCCGTTTTCACGCAGCGCCAATTCTTGGATGCCGTGAACGCTTACGATATTCAACACCGTGCTATGACTGATCAAGTACTCTTCACCGGCTCGCTGTTCAACCTGTTTCAGCGAATGGTTGGCCGATTGCTGGAGCATGGCATCGCAAGTCTCATTTTTCAGCCCTGCGGTGATCGCCACCTGCCGAGGCGTGTTCCACACATCCGCCGCCGGAATCTTCGTGGTGCCATCTGCTTGGTGTTGAATCCGTTGCCGATCGACCAGGACCGTTCCAAAAATGGTCTTCAATTCGATCGGCTTCTTGCCCCGGCGGACAACTCCCTTCCCTTGCTTTCCTTCTCGAATTTGCATCGCCAATTCCGCATCCGCTTTTTCCATCGTCAGTCGATATAGTTGTCGTTTGAGTTCTTGTCCGCCATCCTCGACGGCCGCTTCCATCTCGTTGGGGAGGTTTCCGTCCTGCTTTGGCATGGGAAAGGCCAACCGAACATTCCCGGTCAGGACGACTTGCCCATCTTCAACCTTGACTTGGCCCGCTTGCAGGGTAGCCTGAAAACCATCCTTGGTACGCATACTGACCTCCTTGTTCTAAAGGAACGCTTGTTACGAGCCCCCATGCGTACTTTATCCAACTCTCGCCAATCTCCCAATATCGCGCACACACTTATGACCGCTAGGAAAAATCGCGAGAATTGCAACCCCCCCCACTGGATGAGGGATGAGCCAGTCACCCGCGACTGGGGCCGCCGACAGCCGCGGCCGTCGCCGGCCGGCCGCTGTGCCCTGGGCGGCGTGCTGGGCCGCCGTCCCTTGGATCACCCCCCTGCCGCGGCGTATAATTAGGGAGCTTTTCAGGAAGTCCTCGGGGCAGCGGACGGATTCGACGTGTGGGCGATTTCCAACGAATCTGCAACCGATCATGCCATCCGCCGACCAGAGCTACCGATTGCTGGCCGCCCGATACCTGCGCAAGCAGGCCAAACGGCTGGCCGTGCAGATTGACGGCGCCCGCCGGGCGGACGATCCCGAGTGTATTCACCAGGCGCGGGTGGCGTCGCGGCGGTTGCGGGCCGGCATGCGGATGTTCCGCGAGTGCTTCGACGAGAAGCAGTTGAAGGGTTGGCGGAAGCAGATCCGGCGGGTGACCACGCAGCTTGGCGACGCCCGCGACAAGGACGTGCAGATAGAGTTCCTCTGCGGCGTTTTGGACGCCCTGGACGAGAAGGCCTGCTACCCGGGAATCGCCCGGCTGCTGGTCAAATTGGAGCAACAGCGCCAGCGGCTTCAGCCGCAGGTCGTCAAGGCGGCAGACCGGCTTCAGTCCAGTGGCGTGCTGGAGGAGATGCGGGCGGTGACCAAGCGGGTGCTCGCTGAGGCCAAGGCACAAGAGGTAAGCCTGCAAAGCCCCTTTGTTCTCGGCGAGACCCGGCGGCACATTTTGGACAACCTCGAGCAGTTGCTGCCCTACCGGGACAGCCTGGCCGATCCGGAAGACCGCCAGCGTCACCACGCCATGCGGATTGCCGCCAAGCGGCTGCGATACACCGTGGAGATTTCTGCGCCCGTCTACGATGGCCAGTTGGACGGGACCATCGATGCGATCAAGAGAGTGCAGACGCTGTTGGGAGAGGTTCACGACTGCGACGTTTGGGTCGAGGATCTCCGGACGTTCGCCGCCAAGGAGCGCCAAGGGATACTGAAACACTTTGGACATGCCGGGCCGTTCGCCCGCCTGGAGGTGGGCATCGCGTATCTCGGGCAACATCGGCGGCGGCGGCGAGAGCAGGTTTTCCAAGAGCTGGTTGATTACTGGCAAGAGCTCGACCGGCGGCAACAGTGGGAGAAACTGGTGGAAACGGTCCGGTGTCCCGGCCCGCAGCCCGCCGTGCCGACTGCGACGAAAGAGACGGAGGGGCGATAAGACTGGCGCCGGCCGGCGACGTCCATTCCGGTGGGACCGGAAGACGGAAGGCAACCTCTGATGAAACTGAACGACGGCCTCCGGGAAAGCCAGGCTACGGCCAAGACCGTGGCGGCCATCGACGTGGGATCCAACTCGCTGCGGATGGTGATCGCCGAGGTCCTGCCTGACGGCCGGATCGAGATCCTGGAGCAACTCCGTCGGGCGGTTCGCCTGGGGCGCGACACGTTCGTGCGTGGGCGATTGGGCGGGCAGAGCATGCGCGCGGCCCTGGCGGTGTTGCGCGACTACCGGAAAATGCTGCGGCTGTACCACGTAGAGCGCGTGCGGGCGGTGGCCACCAGTGCCGTTCGCGAGGCCAGCAACGCCGACACCTTTCTGGACCGCGTCTTCATGGCCACCGATCTCCAGGTCGAGGTGATCGACACCTCGGAGGAGAGCCGGCTGACGGTTTCCGCCGTGCGCCAGGCGGTGGGTGATGCCCTGGGCGTAAACCGCAACCAGACCCTGATTGCCGACGTGGGTGGAGGCAGCACCCTGCTGACGGTGTTGCAACAGGGCGAGATCGCCGCCGCCCAGAGCTTGCGCCTCGGTTCGATCCGGCTCCAGGAGGTCCTCTCCACCAGCGGGGAACCCCCGCAGCGGTCGGCCGAACTGCTCCGCCAACAGATCGTCAACGAGACCTCGACCCTGCGGCGCTCCCTGCCGCTCGGCGGTGTGGAGTCCTTCGTAGCCGTCGGCGGTGACGCCCGCTTCGCTGCCCGCGAAATCGGCAAACCCAACGCCGCCGCCGCCCTGGTCACGGTGGACCGGGCCGAGTTCGACAAGCTGGTCCGCCGCTGCCAGCGACAGACGGCCGAGGAGCTCTCCAAACGTCACGGTCTGCCGTTTGCCGAAGCCGAGACGCTGATTCCCGCTTTGCTGGTCTACCAGATTCTGCTGCACAAGACGCGGGCCCAGCAGATGATCGTCTCCCAGGTGTCGATCCGGGACGGCCTGTTGCTGGATCTGGCCCGCGACGTCACCGGACAGGAAGACGAGGTGCTGCTCGACGGCGCGATCCATTCGGCCATGGCCATCGCCGAGAAATACGGCGCCAATCCGGAGCACGCCCAAAACGTGACCGACCTGACGGTGGCCCTGTTCGACCAGCTTCAGGCGGATCACGGGCTGGGGGCCCGGCATCGCCTTCTGTTGCGGGTGGCGGGCTTGCTGCACGAGGTCGGCTCGGTGGTCAGCAGCCGGGCACACCACAAACACAGCTATTACCTGATCGCCAACTCGGAGATCTTCGGCCTCACCCGCGACGAAACCGTGATGGTCGCCCACATCGCCCGCTATCACCGCCGCGCGGCCCCCAAGCCCTCGCACGTGGAATACATGGCCCTGCCCAGGAAAACCCGAGTGGTGATCAACAAGCTGGCCGCTCTGCTGCGGATGGCCGATGCGCTGGCCCGCGGACACCTCCGGCAGGTATCCGATCTGCGCTTCGAGCGGCAGGGCGACGAATTGGTGGTCTACGTGCCCGGCGGGGCCGACCTTCTGCTGGAACGGCGGGCAATCGCAAACAAGGGAGATCTGTTTGAAGACATCTACGGGATGAAAGTCCGCCTGGAAGAGGTTTGAGGATGCGTTTAGCCGCCGCGGCTATTAACCCGGCAATAAAGTAACGCGCCGCAGATGGGGACTGTCCCGAATGGCACTGTCAACGCGCAAGTACAATTATGGCCCAGCGTTAGCGTTCTGCAACTCTTTGTGGAGTTGACTTCGTGGGTGTTGCATCAAGGGATAGCGGTGACGACGACGTTTGAGCAGGCGAGGTTCGATCCGCCCGGGGCGATTGGCCACTTCGAAGGACGCGATCTGCTGGAGCATCGTGTGACAGAGTAACGCGGCGTCGCGGCAGGTGCCGGTCGAGAGGAGCATCCACGTCGAAAGCACCGCTTGGCAGGTTCCGGTGAAGCTGATCTGCCGCGGCTGTTCGCCGTGAATCATGGCGGCGGTGGCCGAGCTAGTACGGATCAAGTTGATCGAATTGTGAGTACGCGGGGTGCCTTGCGATAGCCAGCAAGGCGGCAGCATCGGGCTTGCGCGGTTCCAGTCCCGACAGGAAACTCGCTCCGGCGAGACGTTTGCATTCAGATGCTGCCCGCCATTGCCGCTATCGTCGGCGTTGGACGTGCAGCTCGGCCGATGCTATGCTCCCCTGGTGTCCCCAAAACCAATGACCTTTCTCGGGTCACGGCCGGGTGCTCAGTCGCCCGCCTGTTTCTCGGCTGGGCCTGTCACTACTGCCCGTGTGCCAGTGGCTTAATTGCACGTCCCCCGGCGGAGCCGATTTTCCGGAAAGTGGCCCTTTCACCTTCCAGACTGTTGACGACCGCATGGCTCGCAGCCATCGGCATCGGTTACGGATGGTGGCGGCGACGGAAAGCGTAGGCACGATCCCGAGGGCCGACAATCCCGACCCACCCCAGACTACTGCCCCGCCCTTCGAAGCCCCTTAGACCCTAAGCTACGCCCCTTCTCGGTAGTGTTTCGGCGCTGAGGGACCCGGTGGGCATGTTCCTGGGGCGTGGATAACGTTGTCGGGCGTTCTCGGTGGCCGGTAGTTGACGTGTTGAGGGGTATGCGGTAGACTCCAGGGCAGTCGTTTCCGGAGGAACCAGCATACGGGAGAAAATGAGATAGAGCAAAATGTCCCCGCAAAAAGGGCACCTCCCCGTGCAATTCCACTCTCTACCGCTGCAAGGCGTGCAACAACGTCGGTTGCGACCAGAGCACAGAGGGCAAATGCACTAACCAGGGTTTCCGCACAGGCAAGTGCATGAAGTGCGGAAAGACCGCACAGAAGGAGATGTTCAAGTGACGGTTGCACGCGCATGGGCGATTCGTCCCTATCCAGACGGGCGCTACCGCGTTCCAGAGTTCTTGGAGAGCCAAATGGCCGCCATTGGTTGGCCGGCAACAGGTGACTTGACGGGGTTGGACCGCACCCAAATAACGGCCAAACTCCGCGAAGCGTACTACGCCTCTGCCAGCGCTCAATCGCTTGGTCAGGTTGTAGGCATCGTGGACCGATTCGTCAACCAAATCCAAATGGGCGATGCAGTCGTGGTCCCTGATGGGGACAAGGTTTACTTTGGGCGGGTTGCGTCACCATACAGCTTCCACCCCGATTTGCAGGGAGCAGACCAGGGCTATCCGCATTGGATCGGGGTCAACTACGTTTTCGACGGCCGGCCCTTGCTTCGGTTGGAGTTACCGGCTGTGCTCTTCGACGCCCTCAAAGGGCGTCAGACCGTGTTTGGGCTACCCGCCGATGCCGTTGCAGCAGTCGTGGAACACCCGGAGCGGTACTGCCCGATTGACGTGCTAGATGAACAGGTCAAGGCGTCCTACGGCGAGAGGCTATCCCAAGGCGTGGTTCCGGGAATAAACAGCCCACGCTTTGAGGAAGCCGTTCGCAAGGTTCTGTCCTTCTACTTCCCCGAGTTGCGGCGACTGCCGACAACCAATGCACCTGTCGGCGATACCGACTTGAGAGCCGACCTTCCTGGCGGCATCGTGGTGCGTGTGCAGGTGAAGTGCTATCAGGACGCCTGGGGACCACTGACCGAAACCGCTGTGCAGCAATTGCGCGATTCAATGGAGTTGGGCGAACACGGGATTATTGTGACCACAAACAGAGTCAGCCCCGAAGCCGCGAAGGTCGCCGACATGGACCCGGCCAAGCCAATCGGTATTATCGACGGGGCTGAGTTCGCGCAACTCGTTTTCGATAAACTGGAACGTCTTGCTGACCCAGACTTGTGGGCGCTCGGGCTTCGTCGGGGCGTGGCGAACCGGTGAAGCGTCCGTGTCCCGACAGAGCGAGGGATACGAACAATAGTAGAATCCCCCGGAAATTGCATAGCCGGCATTGCTGACGGAGATTTGCCAGTCGGTGAGTGGGTGGCTCAACGCCGCGATTACGAAGAAGGGCATTATCATGTTCAGGATTGCAATTGTCTGCTTCTTGTCCATCAACCTTCTGGGTTCGCTTGGGTGCGGGCGCGCACGAGACGATTCGCCCGCTTCCGTCAAGGATGATTTTGACGACATTGACAAGGAATACCAAAGGGAAGCCAGAGAGGTCGCCCGGCTTGAAGGGCTTGAGAAGAAGCGGTTCGCTGCTGAAGAGCGCGGACAGCGAGAGGCTGAACGGGCGGAAGAAGAAAGAGAGAATCGCCGCGAATCCGCGGAGCAGAAACGCCGGGCCGCATTGTGCCCCGAGTTGCTTGGCGACTTGGGGGTGCACTTGAAAGTCACTCCGTCGGCGAGCGTCATGAGACTGTTGGGGGACAACTATTCAGTGGAGTTGCGGGGTGGTCCGAAGCCCATCGACCTGGACAGACTCGGCCAAGCGATAGCTGCTAAGAAGTCGCTTGAAGTGCTCAGCATCCTTCAGAAGACCCGCGTGACGGAGTATCCCGACGAAGTTACGCTTGATGGGATTCGGCGGGAGTTCCTGGGTCACGAGTTTGTGGTCTTTGTCAAGACGCCGATTGACCTTGGCCGTACTCATTTGATTACTTTGAGTGAAAGTAAGCCCAAATCAGATGATTTGGGCATGGACATTACTTCTCCAGATTATGTATATGTTAACGGAAAAGCCGTACGTTACCCTGGTGGTGGTTGTAACCCTTCTTACTTAAGATGGGAGCGTCACCCGGAAGGCTCTGGCTGGTACTTCAGTTGGTGTCCTGTTGACGGTGAGGTTATTATCGCTCCAGCCTTCCCGAAAGATTCATTGAATCCGTTTCCTGGTGACAGATCGCTGAGTGTTCTGGCAAAGATTGAGGAGGCCGCAATAGGGTTAGGTAAGAATACGGGACCTGTTCTGTGGAAGCAAGTTGATTACAGAGGCGTGCGGTCAAGCTCTGACGTACCTGATGGGGTGGTGCCTGGTCGCTTGGGTGCGGTTGGTCTTGGGCCTACGCTCCAAAAGAAGTTTAAGTTGGGCGAAGTAACTCCTCAGCAAATCTCAGACGCATTAGACAAGGCTTGCCTCGAAAGATTCCTTGCTCGCCGCAAGGCCGCACTTGCCATGTAGCGGAAATTGAGAAGCTGGAAACTGCATCGACGCAGCAAGCCGTCAGTTGGGCCATCGCGACGAGTATGTCACCAAGTGGTATATCGACCCGACGATTGCCCGCTGTGAAGTGGACGGCCTTATCCACCTGCGCCGTCCGAAACTCGATGGCAATGGCTCGAGCAAGTGAAGAACGTGGCCAACTGTCAGCATTAGTCGACCACCCAAGCCTACAAAGCGAGGGGGAAACGACTCCCAACGGTAGTAGACAGCATTTTTCGCCTCGGAAGCTCCTTCACCCCGGTCCAGGAGGTTTCGAGGCGAAAAATGCGGCACAACGAGCCCCATTGGTGGTGGTCGACAATTGCTGACACTTGGCCAACGTCGTCAGCAACGTGTGCCCTGCCCCCGTCGCCCGCTTGCCGCAGTCCTCACGGGCCTCCGCAGCCGGGCGACGGCAAGGGGTGTCAAACATCGGCCCGACCCCCAAACGTCGATCCTGGGGGATCCTGGGGCCTCGGCCCGGAATGCGGGGGACACCATACTAGTTTCTGGCGAGCCAGCTGCGCAAACCAGTATGGTGTCCCCAGACTTAATAGTCGCCCGTGTCAGAGGCGGGCGGGGCAAGACCTTCTTGCGGTCGATAGGCCGCAATCTGGGCGACGGCCGCCCGGCACGATGCTTCCTTGCCGTCGCGGAGCACCTGGGCGAGAAAAGCCCACAGCACGATGGTGGTCGAATAAACATTGTTTATCCCCAACAGGTTGTCGTGTTTGGAGAACACGCGTAGGATGCGTTGAGGCGAAAGAACGTCGGCGACAGCCAGCCCGGGGCGTGCCAGGAACGAGGCGAGGACGCCCAGAAAACCGCGGTTGCCAGCGGCCGGCTTGGTTGCTACGCTGCGCATAGAAAAACCCTCCTTGGCTCTTTTTTCCACGAGAAAGCCAAAGAGGGCGAAAAAACTATAGCCAAGGACCGCTCAAAACACAAGAGCAGCCTAAGCGTGTCGTCAGACTAAGCGATCACCCCGCCACGCGTCAACGCGAAATATGCGCCCATGGCGAGAATCAAACCACGACAGTGCCATTCGGGACAGTCCCCTTCCCCCAGGTGGCCGCCGGGGTAAACATCGGCGTCCCGTGGTCGAGTTGGATACACCAAGAACCATGGCCAAGAAGAAAGATCTCGAGTCGCCGGAATTCTACATCAATCGGGAACTCAGTTGGCTGGAGTTCAACCAGCGGGTTCTCGAAGAGGGACTCTGCCGGGAGCTGCCGCTGCTGGAGCGATTGAAATTCCTGGCCATCGTCGGCTCCAACCTGGACGAGTTCTTCCAAGTCCGCGTGGCGGGGCTGATGCAGCAGCGCGCGGCCCGGGTGCGACGCCGCGACCTGGCCGGAATGACCCCCGGCGAGCAACTCACGGCCATCGCTCGACGCGCACACCGAATGGCCGCGGAGCAGGCCGAGGCAGTTCGGGACGTGCTCAACGAACTCGGCAAACACGGGCTGGCGGTCTTCGAGGCGCGGGATTGGACGGCCGAGCAACGGCGCTTTCTCCAGGCCCATTTCGCCAAGGAAATCCTCCCCGTATTGACGCCCCTGGCGATGCAGGAGTTGGATCCCGGTCCGCTTCTGCCCGGGCAACAGTTGCACGTCGCGGCCGTGCTCACTCCGGGGCAGGCCGACCGGCCGGCGGAAGGTGTCGTGGTGGTGCCGGTACCCAGCCAGTTTCCGCGGTTTATCACCATGCCGGCCGAGGGACCCCTGCACCTGGCGCGGCTGGAAGACGTGATTGCCGAGAATCTGGCCGCGGTTTTTCCGGGCTGCAAGGTGCTGGCCACCGCCGTCTTCCGCATCACGCGGGACGCCGACGTAACGGTGCACGACGACGACGCGGGCGACCTGCTTCAGGCGGTCGAAGAGGCCGTACTTGCCCGACGCAGACGCGCAGCCGTACGCCTGGAACTCTCGGCCGATCCCGACCAGCGAATCAAGAAGTGGCTTGCCGACTGGCTCGGACTCCGCCCCGAAGACGTCTACGAAATCGAGGGCATGCTGGACGCTACGGCCCTGATGGAGCTGGCGGGCAGGCCGGGCTTCGCGGCCCTGAAAGTCGCCGACTGGCAGCCGCAGCCGCCGCGGGACCTGATCGTCCCATCGGTGCGAGATGGAACGTCCCCCACCGCATGGGCAGAGGACCTCTGGGCCGCCCTGCAAGACCACGACGTGATGCTGTTTCACCCCTACGAAAGCTTCGAGCCGGTCGTGCAACTGCTACAGCAGGCCGCCGAAGACCCCCAGGTCCTGGCCATCAAGCAGACCCTGTATCGTACCAGCGGCGATTCGCCGATCATCCGGGCACTGGCCCGGGCCGCCGAAAACGGCAAGGAAGTCACCGTGCTGGTCGAGTTGAAGGCCCGCTTCGACGAGGCCCGCAACGTCAATTGGGCCCGATGCCTGGAAGACGCCGGCTGCCACGTGGTCTACGGAATCGCCGGGCTGAAGACCCACGCCAAGGCCCTGCTGATCGTCCGCCGCGAGTCCCCGCGAATCCGCCGCTACGTCCACCTGGCCACCGGTAACTACAACGACAAGACGGCCAGGCTCTACAGCGACGTAGGACTGATCACCTGCCAGCGGGACATGGCCGCCGACGTGGCCGCCTTCTTTAACCTCCTGACCGGATACTCCGAAACCGTCGGCTGGTCGAAACTCAGCCTGGCGCCGACCGGGCTGAGACAGCGGTTCGTCGAGCTGATCGAGCGGGAAACCCAGGTCTCCACGCCCGACGAACCGGGCCTGATCATGGCCAAAGTCAATTCGCTCGAAGATCCGGAGATCTGCCGGGCGCTGTATCGGGCCAGCCAGACCGGGGTGAAGGTGATGCTCAACGTCCGCGGAATCTGCTGCCTCCGCCCGGGTGTCGAAGGGGTATCCGAGAACATCCAGGTCCGCTCCATTGTGGACCGCTTCCTGGAACACGCCCGCATCTTTCACTTCCGCAACGGCGGCCACGAAGAAGTCTACTTAAGCAGCGCCGATTGGATGCGCCGCAACCTCAGCCGACGCCTCGAAATCCTCTTTCCCGTCAGCGACGCCGCTCTCCGGCGCCGCCTGATCGACGTCCTCGGCACCTTCTTCGCCGACAACGTCAAGGCCCGACGGCTCCTGCCCAACGGAACCTACCAACCAGTCACCCGCAAGGGCAAGCGGATTCGCGCCCAAGAGAAGTTCCATCAAGACGCCGTCGAGGCGGTCCGCACTGCCGAACAGGCAGCCATGCAATTCCGCCCGCTCACGCGGCCGAAAGAGTAGGAGACTCCGTCTCGCGCGGAGCGGGCCGGCGTGCGCGTTCGCACATTGACACCAAAAAGGGGGCAACCGGCTCCGGGCCGGTTGCCCCCTGGGTTCGATCAGGTCGAAACTAGCTCCGACGCCGCCGACGCCAGACCAGCAGCAGCGCCAAGCCGCCCGTGGCCAGAAGCAGCAGCGTGCTCGGCTCGGGAACGATCGACACCTTCACGTACTGCTCGGTCAGCTCGGGCGGGTTCCACTCGAGGCCATAGGGAGTCAGATCGGGCAGGTCGAGCCCGAAGCCCGGCCCATACGTCAGGACCGCCGGATCCACGTGCTCGTCGCCAAGCTTCCCCGGCCCCGACCAGACCAGGTAGAACTTGTCGCCCGGCTGGAACTCGTAGGGGTTGCCCGCCGCGACCTCATCCGGGTCGAGCCGCATCGTAATCAGACCGTTCAACA
>CAZUAM010000198.1:0-10774 GCA_964618095.1 uncultured Planctomycetaceae bacterium
CCGACTGATCGACGTGCGGTTCCAGGGCCCAGACCACGGCCGCAGCGTTTTGGAACCGCTTGTCGGGGGACTTGGCCAGCATCGAATCGACGGTTTCGGCCAAGGGCTGCGGGATCTCGGGGACCAGGTCGGTGACCGGCGGCGGTGCCTCGGTGGCGTGCCGCATCACCAGGCGAAAGGGGTTGCGTTCTACAAACGGCGGCTGGCCGGTCAGGCAGTGAAAAAGCGTGCAGCCCAGCGAGTAGACGTCGCTGCGATGGTCCGCGGCGTGGGCGTCTTTGGCCTGTTCGGGGGCCATGTAGTCGAAGGTGCCGATCACCGTGTCGGCGGTGGTGGGGTGCTCGTCTTGGTCGGAAGTCGCCAGCAGGCCGAGCGCGTCGCGGGCGGCACCGAATTCCATGATCTTCAACAGCCCGCCGGTGGTGATCCACATGTTTGCCGGGCAGACGTCCCGGTGGACCAGACCCTTGTCGTGAAAGTGGGCCAGCCCCAGGGCGGCGTCGCGCGTGAGCCGGCAGGCGGCCGGATAAGGCAGGGCACCTTCGCGGCCGAGGCGGTCCTGGAGGGTCTCCCCCTGGAGGTCTTGAAACGCCAAGTAGTAGATCTCACCGACTTGTCCGATCTGAAAGGTGCGCACGATGTTGGGATGATCGAGTTCGATGCTCACGCGGACCTCGCGGTCCATCCGCGCGAGCGACTCGGGGTCGTCTTTGAGCGAGCTGGGGAAGACCTTGAGGCTTACCGGTTGATCGAGTTCCTCGTGCACGGCGCGATAGATGTCACCCAGCCGCCCCACGGCCATCCGCTCGGAGACGCGATAGGGTCCGAGCATGAACGGCCCGGCGTGCCCGGCCCGTAGGGCGTCGCCTTGAAACTCAGTGAGCAACTGCTGGTCCACGAGCCAGGCAATCAGTTCGGCACCGGAGGTTTCCTGGGGCGCGCCGGCATGTTCTCGCCATCGGGCGATGTGCAGGTCGGCGGTCTCGGGCGTCATAAACTGGCCGCCGATGAGCTGCCGGCGAACTTGGCTGACCGTACTCATTTGGCTTGACCCCCGGGTGGTTGAGGCGAACGAATTCTTGACTGCTTGGTTTGCCGAGAACTGGCGGAGCAGCGGGATTGCCCCACGTCCGCGCCGATTTTCAAGAGTCTATCAACCTTCACAGGCGGGGGCAACCACCGTCACTCGCCCGGCTGCACGAGCGAGGACGCCTGTGCCACGAAGGGCTTTGGAGGAAGAGTCTGGATTGGTGTTTTAATTGCCTGCATCAGATATCAGACCGTCCCGAGCAGCGTGGCTGAAAGCGCTCATCTCTCGACAATCCCGGTGCACTGCGAGGCTCCGCGGTGAGAAGATGGGGCCAGGCGGCCGCGCCCAAGAACAACAAGCACAAGTTGTGGGAGGCGACTCTGTCGGCGATTTCATGGATCTTGGATCGCATTGCCATCGCCGACGCCTCCCAGGGGAAGGAGTGGGCAATTGCCTTCTGTCAACACTAAGAAGTGGGTTGTGGACCCCCTATGTGCCGGCAGATTGCACGGGAGGCGGGTATTTGTTCAGATTCTTGCAATTTCGGGGATTTTGGTTATAATGCGTAGACGGTATCGGCTGGGTGGAAGCCGCGTGGCAAAGGATCCGGTAAGCACGAGCTTCGGAGGTGTGGCTATGGTGAGGTTCTGGGCTGTCAGCAAGATCACTGTTTCTTGTCTCGTCTTCATCGGGTTGGCCGCCGTGCTGGCCACGCCCTCTGGGGCAACGATCATCCGGTTCGACGACGGCTCGGGCAACATCGACGCCCCGGCTGACGACCCGGGGTGGGCCTACGTTGGCCAGGTGGTGCGCCCCGACATCTCCGCCAGCGGCGTCTATCTGGGAGACGGGTGGGTGTTGACTGCGGCGCATGTCGGGGGCGGAACGTTCTATCTGGACGATACGCCTTATTCCATGAAGTCAGACAGTTGGCACCAGCTTCATCATCCGGAGGCCCCAGGGTGGGGAGTCGACCTGGGGCTGTTCCAGCTTACGGAGACGCCGGTGGGCCTTCCCAGTCTCACGATCAGCGAGTCCGCCCCCGGCATCGATTCGCCCGTGGTCGGAATCGGCTACGGGAGAAACCGGGCCGTGGATGAGTCGAGATGGAACAGCAGTTGGGACGAGGTGTTTCCGCCCAACCCCGGGTTCCACCGCGGCTTCGAGTTCGCCGCCGGCAACACAAAACGGTGGGGCACGAATGAGATTGCCGGAACCACCCCTGCTGATGACTGGGGTGAAACGTACACGATCGATACGACCTTCAGTGAATTCGCCGGCGACGCATTCGAGATGCAGGCGGTCCACGGCGACTCCGGCGGGGGGTTGTTCTACAAGAACAGCCAAGGCGACTGGGAGCTGGCCGGAATCATCGTGTTCCAAACGCCCTACACCAACCAGCCGGACGATACCGCCGTGTACGGCAACCTTACCCGGGCGGCAGACCTCAGCCAGTACCGAGATCAGATCATGGTCCTCATCCCCGAGCCGTCTGTGCTGGCGATGTTGCTGGGTCTGGGGGTGGGATGCCTGGTCGGGGCCGTTTGGCGACGGGCGAGCCGGCCGGCTCGTCGATAGCTGCCCAGACCGCTCTCGGAGACCGGAAGGGCCCGCACGCGGTCTTGCGCATCTAGCCGGGGTTATTCATAGGACCATCGTCGGGTAGGTATTCGCGTGCCACGGCTGTGTCAGCCGTGCTCCAGACTTGCCGGTTTACCCAGGGCAGCACGGCCGACACGGCCGTGGCACACCTATGAAGAATCCGCGCTGGGCTTTCATGGGCAAGCGGGCGGGGCCCTCCTTCTGATGCACGCTTGCCTTAGACGGACGTCTTGTGTAGAAAGTCCTCATGCGGCGGAGCGCCGGCGGAGGGAACGCGGACGGCAAGATGATGCGGTGGGCTTGGAGTCTGTACGGGCTGTTGGTATTGGCCTCGGTGGTCTACTGCGGCTGCCTGTTCAGCGGGCTGGACCAGTGGGGCCGGGGGGACTGGGACCAGTTTAGCTTCCGCTACGAGACACCGCGGCTGGCCCTGCTGCGCGACCACCAGGTTCCCTTCTGGAACCCCTACGTCAACGGCGGCAACGTCCTGCTGGCCCACCCCCACTGCCCCACGCTCTCACCCTGGTACTTGCCCACGCTGCTGCTGGGCGCCCCGCTGGGGCTGCGGTTCTCGGTGGTGCTGTTTGTGTCCTTGGGTTCCACGGGCATGGCGGCCCTGCTGCGGCGCTGGAACGTCTCGCCGGGGGGATGTTTCACCGGCGGTGTGCTGCTGATGATGAGCACGCACTTCGCGGTGCACCTGACCGAAGGGCACCTGGAATGGTGCGTGCTCGGGCTGATGCCCTGGGTGCTGTGGTGCCTGGTGCAGGCGGAAGACGACTGGCGGTTCGTGATTCTCGGCGGTCTGCTGTTTGCATCGGGGCTGTTGTACGGATCGATCTACATCGTGGCGGTGTTCGTGCCGGTGTTCATCGTGTGGGCCGTCCTGGAGGGCATCCGCACCTACTCCTGGCGGATCGCGGCAAGTTGTGCCGGGGTGATCGGATTGACTTTCCTGCTGTGCGCCGTGGTGCTGTTTCCCCGGATCGAGTTTCTGCGGGCCAACCCGCGCAGGACCCGGCAGGACGAGCAGGTATCGCCCGCCGCACTTGCCCAAATGTTGCTCAATCCCCGCCAAGCGGACCTCTTTCGGCAGACGCGCGACGTGCGCAACCCTCCCGATGCCGAGCTGGACCGGCTTCTTCCGGCGCGGTCTTCGTCCTCCGCGAAATCGTCAGACACGCTGCGGTGGCACCGGTTGGAGGTGGTTCTAACGACGACGTCCGATTGGAGCGACGTCCGCTTCCGGAATTTCCCCTTTCGTCTGTTGAAGGACGAACGGGGGAAGGAGGACAGGACGGCGGCGGAATTGAACGCGCTGCCGCAAACGACCGAGTGGTTGGCCATCAAGCCGTCGGAAGTGGAGCAGTCGAAGAGGACGAAGCGGGCGACCCTCTACGTCCGGCTGCCGGATCAGGGCGACCTGGAATTCCTCGTCAAGAGGGGCAACGTCGGCGCGACGAAACTGATCATCACCCGCGGCGACGACGTGTTGCTAGATGTGATTCACTCGCTGATGGAACCGGGAGATCTGGAGAATCGGCGGACGTTCACCATTCCCAGGTACAAGATTCTCGGCGAAGAGGAACCCGATGGAGAAGGGCCTGCCGGACCGTGGTACCGGGTCGAGGCCACGTTGCGGACGAGTGCCGCTTGGTGCGACGTGCAGGTGGTGAACTCTCCCTACGTGTTCCGGGTCAAAGGCTGGAAGAACCGCCGGCAGGCGGAGGTCCGGCCCTCGATGAGTGGGCTGGCGACCGGCAGCCCTTCGCCGGGCAAGGCGCGGGCGGAGCTTGAGGCGACGCTCTATTTCCAGCGCCCCGAAGAAGACAACCTGCGCCTGGCGATCCTTCAGGGACGCGAAGGCACCAGCACGCTCACGCTGCAAACCCCCCAAGGGGATCCTATCCCCGCAGAGCGCAACGAAACAACCGGGCGCAGTGGAGAGAAGACCTTCGAGTACGTGCTGTCGCAGGAGGTCCTCGGAGAGCATCTCCAAGGCGAGCCGATGCCCTTGCGGTGGCGGCTGAACCAGTGGGGAATGTGGCGCGACTGGCACGAATATGGGTGCTACGTTACCTGGGTCGGGCTGGTGATGGCCGTCTTGGGGCTGATCGTCTCGTTTGGCCGCCAGTGGCCGTTGGTCGTCACCGGTCTGCTGGCCGGGCTGGTGGTGCTGGGGGCCGCACTGCCCTTGAACCTCTGGGTGCTGTGGAAGCAGTTGCCGATGTACGGCTCGCTCCAGGTCCCCTCACGCTTCCTGGTGGCGGTGGTCTTCGTGATCGCGGTCTGCGGCGGCTACGGCGTCGACCGTCTGGGAGGTTGGATCGAGAAGATCGGCGGCCGGGGGCTTCGTCGGTTGCTGGTCTGCGGCGTCGTGCTGGCCATCTACATCGAGCTGGCCGTGCTGGGATGGAGCCTGTTTTCCGATATCTTCGCGTGCCCGCCAAGCGATCTGCCGCCTCACGAGGAGTTCGCCCAGCGCTTTGCAGATGATGACGCCGTTCGCCACCCCAGCATGTACAGCGCGCACTATCCCTACCTGCTGAGCAATTCCGGTGTAATCCGAGAGTATGAGAACATCGCCGTGAAGCGCGGAAAAGTCCGCATTACCGCTGATCCGGACTATTGCGGCGAGGCCTATCTGGAGGACTCGCAGGGCACGGCCGAGATTGCCGACTGGTCGATGTCGCGGGTGAGGGTCCGCCTGGACGTGAAGGCGCGGGACCGGCTGGTGCTGAACCAGAACTACTTCGAGGGTTGGAAGGCGATCCGCCGCGGCGAGAAGGGCACGGCCGAGAGACTGCCTGCCCAGCCGAGTCCCGACGGGCTGGTTTCGATCGGGGTCCGTCCCGGCGACGAGGAGATCGAGTTCTACTACCTGCCCGATCGCTTCGTTCAAGGCGCGTTGGTATCCGGTCTGACGCTTTTGGGCTGCCTGGGATTGTTGCTGGCGGGCAGCAGAAGGGGTTGGGAATCGTGGAAGTCGGCGCGGGCGGCCGCAGCGGTTTTCCGGCGATGCAGCTCCGTTCTGCGGTCGCCTGCGGCCGGCTACCTGGCTTTCGCCGTGGCGCTGAACGTGCCGTTTCTGATCTGCCATCCCGGCCGGACACTAGTGGGCGCGCCGCCATGTTCGTGGTTCTCGGAGTTGGTGCGATCGCTGGCCGTCAACGTCGTGCTGTTTCTGGCACCGGGGCTTCCGCTGGTAGGCGCGATGATCGGCCGGGGCTGGCTGCGGCGGTTGCACTTGCTCTGGGTGATTATCGTCTCGTTTGCCGTTTTCGCGGTGGTGCTGACGGTCGCCCACCTTGCCGGTCTTCCCTTGCAGGGGAGCACCGTCTGGAACGGGACCTGGATCTTTACAAACCTGGGGATGGTGGTGAACGTGGCGCTGCGGGGGCCGCCAGCCTGGGGCATTCGTCTCCGCCAGGATCGTTGGCGGGTGGGCGGGCCGCTGTTTGCCGCCGCGTATCTGACGTTTTTCTTCGGCGCGACACGGGTGGTGCCGCCCATGCAGGATCACGACCTCGACATCCAGTCGCCCGGCTATTCGCTGCTAAAGCGGTTTACGCCCGAGGTGGTGAACGATCGGGGACTTCTCCACTACTTCGCCCATCCGTTGCTGTTGAACTGTTACCAGGCGGCCTCGTTCCTCTACTTCGACGAGCTGGACTACCTGGCCCGGTTTGACGCGGCTACCGATCGCGTCCGGCGGGCCGAGTCGGGCGTTGCCGTGGAGCCGGTCGTCACCGAGTTCTGCTGCTACTGCCCGACCCAACTGGGGCGCTGCCGCGGCCGGCCCGGCATGACGCGGCACCGAATCGTCGGCGTCCAAGAGGGGAACTACGTGTTCGACAAGCCTTTGCCCAAGTGGTACAGGCAAGGTCGAGTGCAGCATGAACTGGGGAAATTGCCGCTGCGGGAGTTCGAGGTGCAGATCCTCTACGACGACTACCGGCACGAGCCCCGTCACCTTGAATCCCGAACTCCCAACGTCTTCCTGGCGGCGTTGACCGTTGCCCTGTTGGGGGTCTGGATCGATCGGCGTACCGGGCTATGGTGGCTGGCCCTGCTGGTGCCGTTGGCCTACGCCACCAGCCCGGAAGTCTTCGTCCGCTCCAGCTACGGCGGTTACTTTGCGATTTCGATGTTCGCGCTGGTGCAAATCCTGCTGGCGGTGGAACAGTCCGCGTCGGATCGCTCGCGAGCTGCCTGGATCGGCTGTCTGCTGGCCGGGCTGTTCGCGGCGGTGGCCAACAACAAGCTGGTCCTGCTGCCTGCGGCGCTGGTGCTTTGGGAGTTGGCTCGCTCGCAAGCAGGCGGGATGGGAAGGCGGCTGGCCCGGGCGATCGGGCAACCGGCCGTGGTCGGTTTCGCGCTGGGGACCGTCGCCTTCTGGATCTACGGCCTGGGGATCAGTCCCGGCGATTTCCGGGACGACTACGTGCGGTATCATCTGGTCAACCGCATCATTCACCACAATCCCTTCGGCCACGGGGGATACCCCTCAGTGGCCGGGCTTTGGCTGGAACTCTGGCAACACACGGGCTACGTGCTGCTGCCGCTGGGAATTGTGGCGCTGGCCGCGCTGTGTGCGATCAGCCGCGTGGAGGCCGGCCCCGGTCGGAAGGACGATCTGACGGTCGGGCGGCACGGCGTGCCCGACCTCTGGGCCATCTGGGTCGTGCTGACGGCCGTGGCCTTCAGCCTGATCGACTGGCGGCAGACGAAGCACCTGATGCCGCTGTTGCTGCCGTCCTACCTGGCGCCGGCCCGCTGGGCGGCGACGAGCCGCACCGTCCTGATCTTGGTGAGCGTGTTGTTTGCCGGGCTATTGGTGTGGAACCTGGTCACGTTGTGGCTGCTTGCAGCCGACTTCGGCGGCTTCTCAATCACCCCGGCGTGGTAGCCTTGATAGGTGTGCAGCGGAGAAGGGGGAGGGGCCACTGTTTCGTCTTCCGCCCGGGCTGGCGGTAGCGGCCCCGGCGTGCCAAGCCTACCCCGTGCCGACAAAACTCCGTAGAATAGAAGTAGCTGCTTCTGTTGCAGGAAAGCTGCGACCTACCCAAGTGCGATCGGCCTATGCCGCGGAATCTCGCGCGATGAACGTAGCCCTGATCTTCCCGCGATTCAGGTACCCTTCCGGCGATCCTCCGTTGGGGCTGGCCTACATCGCGTCGCGGCTCCAGGAGCGGGCCGGCGTGACGCCGGTGATAGTCGACACCACCTTTGCCAAGGACCCCCTGGCAATGGTGGATCACGCCTTGGACGGCGAGCGATTCGATCTGGTGGGCATTTCGGCCATGGTGGCCAACGCGCGCGACGCCTCGGCGGTGGCCCGGCTGATCAAACGGCGCCAGCCCCGAGCAGTGGTGGTGATGGGTGGGCCCCACCCTACCGCCTTGCCGGAACGGGTGCTTCGGGATCCCGCGGTGGACGCCGTGGCGGTGGGCGAGGGCGAGGACACGCTGGCGGATATCGTGCGGCAAGGGGGGGTCGAGGGGGTGCCGGGACTCTGGCTGAAGGACGGTGACGCGCTCAGACCTCCTCTTCCGCGGGAGCCCATCGCCGACCTCGACGCGCTTCCGTTTCCCGCTCTCGACCTCTTCCCCATGGAAGACTACGTGGCAAGTTGGTTCCAGCTCGACACCGTACGGCCCGGCCTCCGCGGCACCACGGTGGCGGCGACCCGGGGATGTGCGTTCAACTGTAGCTTCTGTCAGCCTACCCTTGCTCGGCTATTTGGCAAGAAACTCCGCAAGCGCTCCCCGGCCAACGTGGCCGACGAAATCGCCTGGCTCAAGGAGCGATTCCGGATCGACGCACTGTTCTTCACGGACGATACCTTCATCGCCGACGCAGCGTGGGTCCGGCGGGTCTGCGAGGAACTCCAGGGCCGGAACCTGGGGGTGATTTGGGGATGTAACGTCCGGGCAGATCTGGTGGATCGGGACCTCTTTCGATGCATGTACGGGGCGGGATTGCGAAAGGTCTACGTCGGCATCGAGTGCTTCTCCGACGATATCCGCTGCAACGTTCTCGACAAGAACATCAACCGCGAGCAGATCGCCGCCGCGGTAGAGACCGCCCGGGCCGAGAAGATCCGCGTGCAGGGCTACTTCATGCTGGGCACACCCACCGAGAGCCGAAAAGACATCCTGGATACCGTCCGCTACGCCCGGCGGCTGAGTATTGACGACGCCGTTTTCAATATCACCACTCCCATGCCCGGTACCCACTTGTTCGAGCGCTACCGCGACTGCGTGGCGGTCGAGCCCGAGGATATGGACATGTACAAGCGATATGCGTTTCAGCCGGCCAACGGAGTGGACCAAGGCTTCGTGAACCGGGCGCGGGTAGGGGCCTACGTCTGGTTTTACCTCCGCCCCTTCCGGCTGTGGCACCTGCTGAAGCTGATCTTGGGGCCCAACGGGCTGAAGCGGACGTGGCTGAAGATCAGACGCGTTTTCTGACCACTGCGGACCGTGGTCTCTGCGCAGCCTGGGCGGCGGCAGGAGGCTTCGGGGTAACCGGCCGGTTCAACCGCCGCTAAGGTCCCAGGTCGGTGGAGCAGCGCGAGGCTGCGGTGGTGCGGTGCCGCTGCCGGGGACCGAGCAGCAACTGGAGCACCGTTTTGGCGCTGATCAGAAAACGCCCCTGGCGAACCGATCGCAGCACCCGGCCCAACACGTAGCCCGGACGCAGGTAGAAGCGGCGATAACCTTCGCGGAGGTAGGCCTCGAGCGTATCCCAATCCAGGTTGGGGTGCTGGTAGAGGTTGCGGGCGGGGAGGTGGAAGTTGTACTGGTCCCAGTTGGTCACGTTGATGCGGTCTTTCCACATCTCGTGGAGCCGGGTGCCGGGCAGCGGGATGACGAGGTTGTATTTGACGAAGTCGATTCCCAGCGAGCAGGCGTAGTCGATCGTCTCCCGCAGCGTCTGCTCGGTCTCGCCGGGGAGCCCCATCAGGAAGTAGCCCATCACGGTGATGCCGCACTGCCGGGCCCAGCGGGCGGCCTGGCGGCCGCGCTCGAGGGTGGCGCCCTTTTTCATTTCCGCCAGCAGCCTCCGGTTGCCGGTCTCGAAACCGAAGGCCACCAGGTGGAGGCCGGCCTTGCGGGCAATGCGGAAGAACTCCGGGCTGACGTCGCTGACGCGAAGCCCGTTCCGGCAACACCAGGGAAACTTCAGTTTTCGCCGGAGGATCTCTTCGCAAACGGCCACCGCCCGGCTGAGATCCGTGGTAAAGGCGTCGTCGACGATCTCGATCTCGCGGAAGCCGTAATCCAGCATCCGCTCGATCTCGTCCACCACGCGCCGGGGACTCTTGCACCGCCAGGTTGAATCATATACGCCCTTGGAGCAGAAGACGCAGCGGGCTCGGCAACCGCGGCTGGTCTCGATGAACCCCACCGGCGCGGCGTCGTAGAACAGCCGCGAAATGCCCGAGTACTTCTCCAGGTCGAACACCTCCCAATCGGGATAAGCAAGGCCGTCCAGGTCGCGGCGGTGTTGCCGGGGGCTGGAGTCTGCGCCGTTCTCGAGCTTGCGATTGACGACGATCCGGCCGTCTTGCTTGTAGGCGATCTCCTCGATCTCCGAGAGCGGCACCGCGTCGGCCAGACGGGTGATCGTGTAGTCCCCTTCGCCGATCACGATCACGTCCATATCGGTTTCGGCCAGGCACTCTTGGGGATAATTGGTGGCGTGGACGCCGCCACCGACGAGGAGAACCGCGGGCGCGAGCCGGCGGACCAGGGCGGCGATCTGGCGGGCCTGATTGTACAAGGGCGTCTTGAAGCTGATCCCCACCAGGTCCGGCCGCCAGGACAAGACGGCCTGACGAATGGCAGCCTCGTGGTCGGTTTCCACCTGCAAGTCGAGCGCCCGCACCTCGTGCCCGGCGCCGCGCAACGAACCGGCGAGCACCGCGACGTTCAGCGGAGGAACACACTCCTGCGTCTGCTTGAATTCGAATCGAGTGCCCCTGTAGACGGACATCTCGCAGGGGTAGATCAGCAGCGCTTTCACGCGGAGGTTCCTCGGCTAGACGACTATGCGGGATTCCGGCAAAAGGGGACAGGCGCATTTTGCCAGAAAGGCCCGAAGGGTGCTTCGCACAAAATGCGCCTGTCCCCTTTT